>JAITFV010000044.1 GCA_031281115.1 Oscillospiraceae bacterium
CGCAGCGTGTTTATCCGTTGGTCCTGCACCGCGAAAGCCGCTTCGTCAACCGCGCTTAAACTTACTCTCGCATCAGGAACAACGCGCCCCTGTAAATCTCGCGCCGTTACCGTAACCGAGGCGGTTTCGGCGGGTCTGTAGCTGTCTTTGTCGGTGGAAATTTCTATGATAATTTCGCGTTCGCTGCTGTCGAAAAAGTATTGATTTATTGCGAGCGGGAAAACGTGCCGCCCGTTAAAGTACGCGCCGCTTATATTAACATTCGGGATATAATCGGCGGTCATCATATGGCTGAAAGCAGGCGCGCTTTCAATACCGCTTGTGATTATTTCCGAACCGCTCACAACGTAAAAAATCCGCGCGTCTTCGGGAATGGAATCTACAGGCTCGCCGTTATTTTCAAGCACGAACTGAAGCTCTTGATTCTCGGTGAAGTTCCGCTCTGCAACTAAGTTATAATTATGAACCGAGGTATCGCCCCACCAACCCCAACGGTTGCGGTCGTATAAATATACAGTTTCCGCCACACGTTCGCCGCGTGTGTCAAACCATTCAAGTTCAAGGGAATACCAACTGCCTTCGATATGAACAGGCAGGTTCGCGAACGCGCCTGTACCGTTCACGGTATTAACCGTATATGTACCGACTGTTTCTTCACGGTTTTCGTATCTGTAACTTGTGATATTTCGCTTTTGAATGAAGTCGTAATAACTTCCTGTTTCGATTTGCTCCGTCCAACTGCGGTTCAGAGTGGCTGTAACCGTAACGTCAGCCGCCGCACCGCGAAGTATATCGGTGAATCTGCCCGGTGCCTCCCAATACCAGCCTCCCCAACCCCAGCGCCAATTGTTGAAATTTACGCCGTAGTAGGAGGTGTTGTCCGTGTGTTCCTGCGGCACAAAGCTCGTCGGGTCAACTAAGGAAGTTGTGATGTTTAAGGTTCCGGTGTCAGAATCGTAGTCCGTTTCAAGCATAACGTCACGGAACAACCCCCAAATCATTCCTGTCTTTCGCTGATATTCGTTCTCAATCCCCGAAAGCGAGAACACCGGATAAAGCGATAAGGGACGCCAGGTGTCGCGGTATTCATTTGTAAAAAGCAGCGATGTTTCAACGTAACCTGCCTCATTCGTGACGAGCGCGGTTTCCTGCTCGACAGCTTCCCAGCTGTAAACTGTGAAATCCAAATCCTTAGCGGGCGTACCCTCGAAGAAGCTCGCGGAAAGGCTGACATCCACAGGATTGATATGCGGCAGCCAAGCGTAAAAAGGCACGTCTATATCGAAAACATACGATGGTTTTACGTAGTCGCGGATTGTAATGCGTTTGCGCGCCATTATTTCATCGCCCGTCATGAGCGAAATCGCATACCACCATGACTCTGCATTGTTTTGCAGGTTTATGACCGCCGTGAACGTGCCGTCTGCGGCAAGGGTTATAGGAATCGGGCGGTTCTCGGTTTCCTCGCCTGCTTGCAGATATAAATCAGCAGGCATAGGTATGCCGCGCTCACGCGGGATTACAACGCCCCAGACGAAAATCTCGTCCGTGGTTTTGTAGGTTTCGCGGTCTGTATAAAGGTGCAGAAAATAATTCTCCTCGGGTGTGCGTTCGGTGCGGGCGCGGATGTCGAACAAATCAACAAACGGCAAATGCCCGACGCTTTCAATGCTGAGAACGCTGCGACCGCTTGTTTCGGCGGAAACTTCAACCCGCGCAATGCCGTTTGCGTCCGTTCGCGCAGGAACGCTTACATCCCCGCCAAACTGCACTTCGGCAGACAGGGGAAGCCTTGTCGCGGTGTCATTAATAAAGAATATGCTTTCATTCGGCAGGCTCGAAGCGTAAACAGAAACAGAATTAATCTGAATCAGTTTCTGCGCGCTGTATGCCGTGCCGTCTAATTCAGTTTCGACAGTTGCCAAGTAATATCCCTCTGCTAAATTATCGGGCAGTAAAATATACGACGGCCGCCAGCCCCATGACCGGCTTTTGTCGTCCTCGGCGCGGAGAAGCTGAACGGCGGAAGAGTAGACGTTCGTCAGATTTTCGGTGCTTATGATTAAATCACGCTGCCAAGAAGAACCTTGTATGAAATTGTCAAGGGCTGCGCGGTAAGACGCTGTATCCCCGAATTCAAAAAGCTCAACTTCATACGTGAGGCTTCCGAGCGGCTGGGAGCAGTAAATTTCGAGAACTACAGGGTCACCCGGTATAAATGTTTCGGAAATTTTACCGCCTGCGCGGAAGAAGTTGGAATCCCACTCTTGATAGGTTCTGAAACTGAACGTCAAGTCTTGGGCGAGCTCAAAACCGTCAGCTGACGGCAGCCCTGCTTTTATATGTACTGTATAAACCGTGTTTTCTGCCAATTTTGAATCGGGAACGAATACTACAGTGTTCCTGAACCGCTCGAAACGCCCGGATACCTCGGGTTCTATGCTGAAATAATTCTGCATAATTGCGGGATTAACCTCTGCCGAGAAGTTAATTTCAATACCGGTGTTAACCGGTACGTGCTCGCCCTCGTTGCCGGGCAAAGTATGATTAATTTTGAAAACTGGAGCAGTCTGAAAAGCCCAGCGGCGTTCAACTTCGCCGTCATCGTCAAGAAGCGCGAGACGGACTATACTGTCCTCGGGCAAAGTCTCCGAAACAATGAGTTGAAACTCATTACCGCTGATTTCCACTACTTCAAAGTTCAGCGCCGGCTCTAAAGTGAGCAGGGGCTTCAGGCGGGCAGCTGTGATTATTTCGGCTGTAGTTATGCGGAAAGCAGAATCAGTTTCAATTACTCTGCCTGTGGTTTTCTCCGCGGTTACAGACGTGAGAAGAGAGGAAATATCGAGAACGCGGTTCACGTTTGTTTCATCAACAATAACGCTGACAGCTTCGCCGCCGGGTGCGGAGAACTCACCGTCGAGCTTAGGTTTAAGCTCATTGTCGATACCGAGCATATGTATAAAAAGCACAATTCCGGCGCAGACAATTATGAAACCGCCAAACACCGAGCCGTAAAAAAGCGGCTTCCTTTTAAAATTCTCGAGAAAATTTTTAAAAAAACTCATGTCTATTCCTCCGTGTGTAAGGAACGCATTAAAGCGTTCCGATTTTTTACAGAACGGATAAATCCGCTCGGCAGCCATAGTAAAATCCCGCACAGCATAACACTTGATATAAAAAGTATGTACTTGAAGAGCGCATCCTCCATACTGCTTGCTTCGGGTCGTATCTGCAATAAAACAGGGACAGCGTCTTCAATTTCATAAATCATCGGCGGCGGCGGGAAAGGCGCGAATGTATGAATTACCTCGGGGTCCTCGGCGACCATGAGATTTTTTATATACTGTTCAATTGACATTCCGAGCGATAAACCGAGTCGGTCAAGGTAGGGGATATTAAGCATAAGCTCGTATTCCGCAGGATTGCACAAAAAGCCCATCTCAAACAGCATTGAGGGGCCTCCCGTGTACCGCGCCATAGCGAAGTTCCGCCGTCTGTGCCAGGGCAGCGGAGCGTGTGGCGTAAAGCCGCTCACCATATAGTTAATCAGCTCAATCATCTCGTCGGCGGCGCGCTCGGATATATCAAGCGTGTAATACATCAGCGGGCCGGACAGATTCGCGAAGTTAGACGAAAGCGGCGCAGAGTTTGCGTGGACACTGACGACTATGTCGGGTTGAAGCGCGAAGTATTCAACCCTGTCCATAATTTGCACGAACTCGTTAGTGTCACGAATGAGAATAACCTGCATACCGAGCCCGAGCAGATAATCGCGCGCTGTCTGCGCTACATAGAGGTTGAAGTCTTTCTCCATAGAACCGAATTCCCCCGGAGGGCCAAGCGCGCCGGGGTCTGCGCCGCCGTGACCGGCGTCAAGCAGTATAAATGCATCTGACAGCAGAACCGGCGGGAAGCGGAAATCTATATTCATTTTACCGTCATTGAATCCGACTATATACCCTACGGGGACGCGCTCAAACTCAATTTCGTAAATAATCGCATCAGGCGACGTTTGCACACTTTTGCTTATTTCGATTATATAAGGCGCACCTGTGCTTAAATCGCTCAGGTCGCCGTCGGCGTATATAATAAGAATCGCTTTATTGTCGTCAAAAATGATTTCATAGAGCGGGTTTTCGGTAACGTCAAAACTGACGGAAACATTGTTCCCCCTCATGAATATTTCCCCGCCGGAAACAACCGTGCGAAGCGTTCGCCCGAGCTGGAATACATGGCTCTTGAACATAGCCGTGCCGTCTGCAAGTATATAATATTCGCCGCGCTCACCGATAATTCTGAACGTTGTTCCGCTCATTAAAGGCGTCTTTGCGTGTAGGTCGTCATCGAAATAAGCAAAGCGCGGAATATAATCACCTTCAACCGAGCCGAAGATTTCCACAGGGAAGTAAAAAGTTTCAGGCGGGAGCCACGGTTCGGGCGTTTCCCGCGTGATTACAAGGGTTTCAATATTTTCGCCGTTTCGGATTATAAACGTATTTTCACCGATTTCAAGTTCGGCGTAATAAGTGAAGAAGCCGTCCGGCGTTCTGTTTATTTCCTCGCTGTTAATGAAGAGCCTGTGCCGCGTGTCCGAATCGCCGAGAAAGCTCATACGGGAAGAAGTTGTAATGCGGCTGTTCTCGTTCGGGTGAGTTATAAGCAGTTCATATTGATTGTCATAGAAAATCCGGCTTCTCGCGAAATCGCTGACCGCACCCGCTGAAAAGCCTGACGAAAAAATTATAAGTATTAATAAAACTATAAGCTTTTTCATAGATTTCATAATTATAGTATAACAAAAAAAGAGTGAATTATCAACAGGAAAAAAGCCCCGACTATAAAAAACCAAGGCTTTCGCTTATTTACATTCTCTTCCTCACTGATAAGAACACGCCCGCAGCGGCAACTGCCGCAATACCCACGAAGGTAGCGATTGGCGCTATGCCGGCTTCAGAGCCGGTTTTTTCTTCGGCTTGCGGGACATCTTCAGCAGCCGCGCTCAAAGCGAAAACACTGAACATAATAACACAAACCATTAAAATTGCAAAATGCTTTCTCACCATCATTTTAACCCCTTACATCTACTACATGTTGTATAGTATACAACATTTCGGGGCTAAATGCAATAGGCAAAATGCACAATTATGCTTTTTATCCCTTCTTGAGGAAAAATGCGCCGCCTGTTGCGCCGCCGAAAATCACGGCTACTGCAACTATAAGGAAAATGAGCAGAGGGCTTGTTTTGCCTGCGTTTCCGCTCGTTTGTGCGGGAGCGGGCGGAGGCGCGTCTTCGTTTTGTGGGGCGGGGGCGGGAGGAGGAGGCGCGTCATCATTTTGCGGGGGGGCAGGCTCATCGTCTTCCGCACCGGGCTGATTGTCTGTTACGGGTTGTCCCGGTTCCGGTTCAGGCTCGGATTCCGGTTCGGGAGGCGGGGGCGGAGGAGCGGGAGCATCCGGAAAATCACCTGCCGGAGGAGGGGTTGCGCCTTCAAGCGAGCCGTATTCTGCAAGCACGTTACCGTTAACATCCGAGAGCAGAACACCTATTGCTTCGTAACCCCAGCCGCCTTGTATCCCGTAAACACCGATGTAGCTGAATTCCGGGTCGAAAGGAACATCGGGAAGGTCTATTCCGTGCGTAAAGAATATGGTTATTATGCCTGTGTTGCCGCTTATAATAGTACCTATATCGAAGCGGGCGGGAATTTGGGTGGCTGTCTGCCCTCTTGCCATTGCCGCAGTAGAGTTTAACGCATCATTTTCCGTGTCACCGAATCTGTTATAATGGACATCGGTGTATCTTACTCTGAAACCTGTGGTGCTGTCGGCTTCAATTTCGATTAAAAGCGCGTATTGATGTCCGACGATTAAGCCGGCTTCCTCGGTATCAAGCAGCACACTGCGGAAGTCACCGTCGATGTTCTGCACATCAATAGCAGCACCTGCTGTTATTGCCGTGAGCGAAACAACGATTAAAACAATAAGTAATTTTATAAATTTCATAGGTCAAAAAACCTCCTGATAAAAGTTAATACTGTTATCCATTTAAGAAATGGATAACAGGGTTCCGCGGCTTGCGAGCCGCGGGCGCTGTTGCAACAGCGCCATCCCTAAAATCCAATAAACCAGTTTATTGGATTTTAGTATAAACAGACACATATACATCATAACATAAAATAAACAGACACATATACATCATAACATAAAATAAACAGACACATATACATCATAACATAAAATAAACAGACACA
>JAITFV010000048.1 GCA_031281115.1 Oscillospiraceae bacterium
AAAAACGCTAAAGCGTTTTTAACCCGCGGCGTATACGCCGCGAACCGCCAAAGGCGGCTTGACTTGACTGCATAGCTGATTGTCCGTGCTGATGGCACGGCGGCAAGCGTTGCTTGCCGAGAAAACACTTTAGTGTTTTCAATTTAATCAGCTATATAAAGAACTATGCACGGAAGGATAGCTTAAAATATGGATAAGAAATCGGAACGCAAAAAGAAGCCGGAACGCGAAAAAAAACCTGCAGTTCCAAAAGAACCTAAAGAGCAGCACAGGGTTATAACCTCGCTCGTAGGTAATCTCAGCCATGCCCTTGAGCATGAACCCATTGGAGTTGTAGGGGAAATAAGCGAAATTACCGAAGAAAAAGAGCCGGCAGAAAAATACCATGACAGAGAGAAAAGACCGACGAAGTACCGCTTTTTCGTTATTTTCGGGCTGATTGTATTTTGGCTTGCAATCATGGGTACGCTTTCAGTTGTTTCAACCGTGCGGGAAGTTGTTTTCAATATCACTAATCAAACCGCGCTCAAAGAAGAGTTCGAGCTTTTCTTATTTCCTGTTGTAATTAACGACCCGCCGGAATTCAACAGCGCGGAGGATAATATGCCGGCTTCGGTTATAATCTCATCGGCAATTTGGCAGATTATACTTATAGGCGACACATCTAATTACGAGCAGGGATTCAATACAATATTAATTCCCGAGAATGATGTTGAAGCGGCAGTGCGCAGTATTTTCGGCTGGGGGTTTGATATAAGGCACGTGAGCGCAGGCAATATAGTTTCACCGTTCTTATATGAAGCTGAAACAAAATCATACACAGTACCGGAGAACCCGCCGTTCTTCACCTTCTCGCCGCGGGTCGCCGAAATATCCAGCACAGGCGATGTTTACAGGGTTGTAGTTGAATACATCGCGCCAAGCCCGCAGTTCATCGCCGGGATAGAATATGAAGCTCTGCCTGTCAAAACAATGATTTTCACGATTACGCGCGGCAGGGACAGAACAAAAGCAATCCAATCAATAGAGCTTAACAGGGAAAACGAGGAGTTTATACATTTTTAGGACTATGGTTTAATTGGGGGAGCAATAATTGTATATGCAGCCGGTAATGATTACTACCTTGGGTGAGTTCTCGGTAGCTCACGGGGAAAATGTTTTTTCGGAAAAAGACAGGCGTTCAAAAAAGATGTGGACGCTGTTAAAATACTTGTGCGCTTTTATGGACAGAAGCGTCACACAGGATGAGCTGATTAAAGTCTTGTGGAGCGGGGAAGACGTCGGCAATCCTGCAGGCGCTCTGAAAACACAATTGCACAGGCTTCGCAGCGCGCTCGGGGTTTTGGAACTTCCCTCGGATACGGAATTAATCATGAGTTTCGCAGGAACATATGCGTTTAATAGCTCGCTGGAATATGTTATTGATGCCGCGCAGTTTGAGAAGAATTTCAAGCGGTCACAGCGCAGCGATATTTCAGAGAAGGAGCAGATTTTCTTTGTTAAAGAAGCATTTGAGATGTATCACGGGAAATATCTTAAAAATTCCGGCGAGGAAAAATGGGTGATACCAATCAGGGTTTATTATCACACGATTTATCTGCGGGTGGTTCACAGGCTGATGGATGCGCTTTTCAGGCACAAACATTACGCAGAGCTTATTAACGTCTGCCGGAGGGCGTTGCTGATTGAAAACGCTGACCAGGGAATTCATATATTTCTAATAAAGGCGCTCGCCGCGCTTGGTGACCGCGATGCCGCAAAGAAACACTATAAATACGTCATGCATGTGCTTTATAACGAGCTTGGCGTAAACCCTATTCCCGAGCTGAAGGAATTATATAAAGAAACGATAGACACCGGTACAGGTTCAGAGGATAGCATTAAAACCATACAGCAGAAGCTGAAGGAAGACAGCAGCGAAACCGAAAGCGGCGCGTTTTTCTGTGAGCTGGAAGTTTTCAAGAGCATATACAGGCTTAAAATGCGTGACGCGCAGCGCAGCGGTCAGCGGGCGCAAATATGTTTGATAACTATTAAGAATCCGAAAGACGAAGAAGCGGAATCAAAAAAAGCTATTGACGAAATGAAGAAGCTTCACAACTGCATTTCCGGCTCGCTGCGCAAGAGCGATGTATTCGCGAGGTATAGCTTGTTGCAGTACGTGCTTATGCTTCCTGCTGCTGCCGAAAACACCGGAAAGATGGTGGTGAACAGAATCGCGAATTGCTACCGGAGCGAAAACACAAACTTTTTGCTTGATATAGATTTTAAATATGTTATAATTATATAGCAATATAAAGGATGTAAAAAAATCATGATTAAAAAAATCATCGCTTCTCTTATGTGCGGAATGTATGTGTCAATCGGCGCGACAGCATATGTTGCGCTCGGACACGGTGTTGCGGGTGCGATTTTTTTCGCGACCGGAATATTGATGGTTTCATCGTTTTATAATATGTTAGTGACGCGGGTTTACACGCTTTACCCATTTAAAAAAGAGCACGGGTATAAAGTTTCAGATATTCTTATTGCGCTCGCCGGTAACGGCATCGGCTGCTTAATATACTCGGGACTGCTCAGTCTGACGCGCTTCGGCAGTGAAGAAAGAATTAATAATCTTAGGGGTATAGTGGGGGCGAGGCTTGATGATACATATTTGAGTATGTTTATAATGGCGATAATCTGCGGCTTTTTAGTAGCCTGCGCTTGTCTCACGGTTAAATCATTTCCAAACGATAAAATGGCTTCGCTCACGCTTTCGGCAATTTTCATAGCTGCATTCGTTTTAACCGTCCCGGAGCACGTCGTAGCAGATTATTTCTTCTTCTTTTTTTATTCGTTTACAGTGGGATTTGAATTCCGGTTTCTGCCTATTCTTGCAGTTGTGGCTGCGGGGAATTTAATCGGTTGTATGGGTACGGGGTATCTTGAATATATACGCAGAAAAGATTTAGAATCTGTCTGATTGTCAGACAGGCTCTTAAAAACAGAGGAGGCGCGGAGGAACTATGTATTATATCGGCGTTGATATTGGCGGGACAAATATTTCGGCGGGAGCAGTGAGCGAGAGCGGCGAACTGCTTTTTAAAAAGTCTGTAAAGACGGGAAAAGAGCGAGATTATGAAGATATTTTAAAAGATATAATTGCGCTTGTCAATGAAATAAAAAATGAAGGCAGCGACGGAGCTAAAAGCATCGGGCTCGGCTGCCCGGGGAGCTGCAATAAAAACACCGGAACTGTTGAGTTTTCGGGGAACTTGAACTGGCATAACGTGCCTTTAGCGGCAGATGTGCAAAGAGCTGCGGAGCTTCCCGCTTTCCTTGAAAACGATGCAAATGCGGCGGCTTACGGCGAGTTTGTATCCGGAGCGGCAAAAGGACTGAACAGCGCGGTGATTATCACGCTCGGCACCGGAGTCGGCGCGGGAATCATCATCGACAAAAAAGTTTTTTGCGGTGAAAATTTTGCGGGGGGCGAAATCGGGCATAATGTTATTAGTGTCGACGGTCCTCCGTGTACCTGCGGGCGCAGCGGTTGTTTTGAAGTTTTTTCATCGGCAACGGGGCTTATACGAATGACCGATGAGATAATGCAGAAAAATCCGAACAGCGCAATGCACAGCATTACAGAAGAAATGGGGAAAATCAGCGCACGGACGGCGTTCATCGCCGCAAAACAGGGCGATGAAGCCGGTAAAAAAGTTGTAGACGATTATATAAAATACTTAGCATGCGGGATTGCAAACGTTATTAATACTTTTCAACCCGATTGCCTTTGTATAGGCGGCGGAGTTTGCAACGAGGGGGATTATCTGCTTGTGCCGCTGCGTGAATTAGTTGCAAGAGAAATCTACACCCGGAACAGCGCGAAGAACACTGAAATATTTACTTGTAAGCTCGGCAACGACGCGGGGATTATCGGCGCTGCACTTGCCAATGTCTAATAATACTGTTATCCCATTTAAGAAATGAATAACAGGGTTCCGCGGCTTACGAGCGCAATCCCTAAAATCCAATAAACCAATTTGTTGAATTTTAGTATAAGGAGAAAATATGAAAAAACTTGGCAGTATTTTTATACTTGCAATCGTAATAGCGGCGGCGTGGTGGTTTGTCAGAAGAGTTCTGAGACCTATTATGCGTTTTGCGGTAAATATAGTTTTAACGATATTTGTGGTGATTGCAGTATTTGTGGTTTTCGTTATAATCAAAAGTAAAAAAGGCGGGAAATAAATTAAGGTGCTGCCGCAACAGCGCAATCCCTGTTTCTGAACAAATAAAGTTTGAAAGAAATCCAAAGATTTTTTCAAATCCGTCGGTTTGTGCCATAAAAACGAACTCGGCACAAATCCTCCTCAAGAGGAAGGAATGGTCATAAAAATGAGAAGCAATAAAATGAAAGAAGGTGCAAGCCGTCTGCCGCACCGCGCACTTTTAAAGTCACTCGGGATTACCGACAGCGAGATGAAGAAACCTTTTATCGCCGTAATTAATGCGGCGAGCGAATATGTTCCGGGGCATACGCATTTGCACGAAATTTCACGTGCCGTTAAAGACGGCATCAGAAACGCAGGCGGCGTACCTTTTGAGTTTTTCACAATCGGCGTCTGTGACGGACTGGCGATGAATCATGAGGGAATGAGATATTCGCTGTGTTCAAGGGAATTAATCGCCGACTCGATTGAAGTTATGCTTAAGGCGCATCCGCTTGATGCGGCTGTGTTTATCCCGAACTGCGATAAAATCGTCCCCGGTATGCTTATGGCGGCGGCGCGGCTGAATCTGCCGTCGGTATTTGTTTCCGGCGGTCCGATGCTTGCCGGAAATATAGGAAAGGCGCGTGTAAATCTTTCGGAAACTTTTGAAGCGCTCGGCAAGAAACTTAGTGACAGCGAGCTGCTTGATTTCGAGAACAACGCCTGCCCGACCTGCGGTTCCTGCGCGGGAATGTACACGGCAAACTCAATGAACTGCCTTACCGAAGCTATCGGTTTAGCGATGCCGGGGAGCGGCACGGAACCTGCTGTTACGGCGGCTCGGAGGCGGCTCGCAAAGGAAACGGGCGAGCTGATTATGGAAATTTATGAAAAGAACATTTGCGCTCTTGATATAATGACACGCGCGAATTTTGATAACGCGCTTACTGTCGATATGGCGATAGGTGCATCAAGCAACACTATTCTGCACATTCTTGCAATCGCGCAGGAAGCGGGCGTAAACTTAACGTTAGACGACATCGAAATTATAGGCAGAAAAACTCCGCAACTCTGTAAACTTAATCCTGCGAGCGATATTTTTATTGAGGACCTGAATGCTGCGGGCGGGATTTGCGCGGTTATGAGTGAACTTAAAAAAGCAGGCTTGATTAACTTAAATGAACTTACAGTTACAGGGAAACAAGAAGAACGTATAAAAAACGTACGAAATGCGGGTTGTGCCGTTCCCGGCGCACCGCAAGCAATACGAAGTATAGAAGACCCTTTCCGCAAAGACGGCGGAATTGCGATTTTAAAAGGCAATTTAGCCGAAAAAGGCGCAGTTGTAAAGCAAGGCGCAGTGCTCCCGGAAATGATGTCGATTACAGGAACTGCGAAGGTTTTTGACGGCGAGCAGGCGGCAGTTGACGCTATTATGAACGATGAGGTTAAAGCAGGCGATATAGTTGTAATCCGTTACGAGGGCCCGAAAGGCGGTCCGGGCATGCCGGAAATGCTTGCACCCACAGCGGCTATTGTCGGGAAGGGCTTGGACGGTGCGGTCGCGCTGATTACCGACGGGCGGTTCAGCGGCGCTTCACGCGGGGCGGCTGTCGGGCATATCGCGCCGGAAGCGGCGGCAGGCGGCTTGATTGCTTATGTTCAGAGCGGCGATAAAATAAGCGTGGATATTCCGAACAGGAAATTAGAACTATTGGTGGATGAAAATATTATAGAGGAACGCAGAAAGAGCACAGTTCTTAAAACCGCTGATGTCGGAGGATATTTGGGGCGGTATGCGAGATTAACAACGAGTGCAGATATTGGAGCGGTGTTTAAACAGTATGAAAGAGAAACATAGCCATCACGGACACAGACAACGAAAAAAAGATTTTTTCTTAAAGCACGGCTTGGACGATATGCCGGACCACGAAAAACTTGAATTCTTCTTATATTACGCGATTCCGCTCGGCGACACTAATAATTTAGCGCATCGGCTCATAAGCCGCTTCGGCTGTTTTGTTGACGTAATCGGTGCGGATTATGAGGATTTGCTTGAAGTGAGCGGCGTTAAAGAGCATACGGCGAGCATGATTTGCCTTTTCAGGATGTTAGCGAAATATTATATCATGGAGAAAAAGGGAAATATCATCGAACTGAATAACACCATCGCGCTCAATAATTACTGTGCCGCGATGTTTCTTGATGCGGATAATGAAGAAGTTCGCTGTATTTTTCTTGATAACGAGTTGAATTTAATAGACAGCGACAGAATTTGCGAGGGTGACTTCGGAAGGGTGGAACTGCCTCTGCGCGGTTTACTGCAGTACATATTTAAAGTTCGCGCAAACCGCATCGTAATCGCGCACAATCACCCTTACGGGAGCTGTATACCTTCAAGGGCAGATGTGGATATTACCCGGGAATTGTATAAGTTTTTAAAAACTCTTGAAATTGAATTAATCGACCACGTAATCACAGGCAGGGACGGCGTTTGGTCAATGCGTGAGCGCGAGACGTTTCCGGATACTTGGAAGTGTATATGACAGGCAGTTGTCAAGATTGATGTGTTATAGTCCTTTGACTTAAAAAGCGTTTCGCTTTTTAAGTCAAAGGGGCTTGCGCTGTTGCGACAGCGCCCGCTGCGCTCACGCAGCGGAAACCCGTTTAAATTGAAACTGTGGAACAGTTTTCAATTTAAA
>JAITFV010000115.1 GCA_031281115.1 Oscillospiraceae bacterium
TATAGTTAGTTAAATTTAGATTGGAATGAATCCAATCTAAATTTTCGCTCGCTACGCGGCGAGTTGCGGTTTCACCGCAACCATAGTCGTTTTAAACGACTATACATCTGCCATACTTATTACCGGCTTCATTTTAAATCGGACAAGTCGTGCTTTAATCTCTCACGTTCTTCGGCTTTCTTCGCGTTATTGAAGCGGTCGACTGTCCCTGCCAAATACCCTGTAATACGGCGAATCCGCTCAAACTTGACGCCTCCGTTCTCGTATTCAAGACGCCCGCACTTAGGGCAGCGGTCACCGATTACACCTGTGTAGCCGCAAATCGGGTCACGGTCAACGGGGTGGTTAATCGAACCGTAACCTATTCCGTTTTCCTTCATAAAGCGGATAATTTTCTCGAATGCTTCAAGATTATTCAAAGGATTGCCGTCCATCTCTACAAAGGTAATATGTCCTGCGTTATTTAAAGCGTGATATGGCGCTTCAAGTTTAATTTTATCATACGCCGAAACTTCAAAATAAACCGGAAGGTGGAAAGAATTGGTATAATAATCGTGGTCGGTTATACCTTTGATTACACCGAAACGCTTTTTATCCATCCGCAAGAATCGCCCGCAGAGTCCTTCAGCGGGGGTAGCGAGGAGCGTGAAGTTTAAACCCGTTTTCTCTCCCTCCTCATCCAATCTGTCGCGTATGCGTTTAATAATTTTGAGCCCTAATTCCTGTGCTTCCCCGCTTTCGCCGTGATGCTGCCCAATCAGCGCATAAAGACATTCCGCAAGCCCGATATAACCCACTGCCAATGTACCATGCTTCAGGATTTCCGCGATGCTGTCCTCGGGCCCGAGTTTTTCCGAATCCATCCAGACACCCTGCCCCATGAGGAAAGGGAAATTCTTGACTTTTTTCTGGCACTGGATTTTAAAGCGGTACATAAGCTGGCTGATTGCCAAGTTCATGGTCTCTTCAAGGTTCTTGAAAAATTCCACTTTATCGCCCGAAGATATAATCCCGATTCGCGGCAGATTAATCGAAGTAAAACTTAAATTCCCGCGCCCTGACACGGTCTGGCGGTCGGGAGCGTGTCGATTCGCGATTACGCGTGTGCGGCAGCCCATGTAGGCGACCTCGGTGTCGTAATCTCCTTCTTTATAGAAGCTTAAGTTATACGGCGCATCAAGGAACGAAAAATTCGGGTAGAGCCGCTTCGCCGAAACGCGGCAGGCGAGCTTGAACAGGTCATAGTTAGGGTCTTCGGGATTGAAGCTTATTCCCTCCTTGATTTTAAATACATGAATCGGGAAAATCGGGGTTTCTCCGTTACCCAAGCCGTTTTCATTCGCTAAAAGTATATTGCGGATTATCATTCTGCCCTCTTCGCTCGTGTCCGTACCGTAGTTAATAGAGGAGAAAGGTGTCTGCGCGCCCGCACGGCTGTTCATAGTGTTAAGATTATGCACTAACGCTTCCATAGCTTGATAGGTGGCGCGCTCGGTTTCTCTTTCCGTCAGTTTGCGGGTGAATTCCTGTATTTTTTTCGCAGTATCTGCATTCCCGGCGAGTTCAGTTATATACGGCAGTTCAAGGTCATGATAGTCCTTGCCGGCAGAAAGCGATGGGCTTTTGCCGTGTTCTGCGTTAATTTTCTCGACGTAATCCTCAATTTTTTCTTCAAGCTCGTCAACTTCTAAGTTTCCGGTGAAAAGCCCGATTCCACGTAATATATTTTTCTTATAAAGCTGCAGATAACTCTTACGCACACCCTCGGCAAGCGCGTAATCGAAATTCGGGATTGACTGCCCGCCGTGCTGGTCGTTTTGATTCGACTGGATTGCAATGCAGGCGAGTGCAGAATAACTTGCGATATTATTCGGCTCACGCAGATAGCCGTGTCCTGTGGAGAAGCCGTTTTTAAACAGCTTTATTAAATCAATCTGGCAGCAGGTTGTCGTCAGTGTAAAAAAATCAAGGTCGTGAATATGAATATCACCTTCGGCATGCGCTTTGGAGTGCTCGGGGGCAAGCAGATACATCTCATAAAACTGTTTCGCGCTCTCGGAGCCGTACTTGAGCATCGTACCCATTGCGGTGTCGCCGTCAATATTGGCATTTTCACGCTTTATATCGCTTTCTATAGCAGATTTAAAAGTTAAATCTTCAAGCGTTTTCATCAGCGATGTATTCATTTCGCGTACGCGAGTGCGGTCAGAGCGGTAGATAATATAGGCTTTTGCTGTTTTTGCGTGTCCCGCCTCAACTAAAACTTTCTCTACTACGTCCTGAACCTCCTCAACAGAGGGGGCTTGTCCGGTTTTTTCCGCCTGACGTTCTAATATTTCGCAGGCTTTTTCCGCGAGCCGGAGAGAGGAGTCATAATCGTGTCCTCCTACGGCGCGCGCCGCTTTATAAATAGCATCGGCGATTTTTTCGATATTGAACGGAACATGGCGTCCGTCCCGCTTGAGGATTTTGGTTAGCATTTCTCATTTTTCCTTTCGGTACTATATATAGTGTTTCGAGACACCGTAATATATATTATATTGCGTTTTGGTCAAATTGTCAATAGAACAGCGAAAACTTTTATATAAATTTTTTTCATGCAAATTTGTGCAAATTCTACAAAGAAATCCCGCTGCGATTTTTTCAGCGGGAATGGTATTAATATCTGTAAATTATTTTCCTTCTGTAGTACTTAAAAACAAACGGTGCTGCCGTCCCTGCTCCCGCAATCAGCAGTGAAAGAGTAACAATCAAAGGTACTAAAGACGAACCCCCTGAAGGTCTCCCGGGATTCTCGTAATGTTCTCTCGGCATGAGCAGCATAAAATCTTCTTCTTCGGGTTCTTCCTCCGGTTCCGGTTCCGGCACGGGTTCGGGAGGAGGGGGTTCCGAGGTACGGTGCGAATCATCAAACATTGATTCGTCAATTACAACAACAGGCTGCGGCGGCATTGTCCAGGCGGGTCGGTCAGCAACAGGTTCAGGTTCGGGTTCCTCTTCGTAAATTTCGGGTTCTTCCGGTATTTCAGTCGGCAGAATATCCGGTTCACACCCGCACGGGTCTAAGCCGCAGTCTTCGCAGTTGAAACAAACGCACGGATATTCATCGCAGTCAATGCAGTTGAAGCACCTGCATGGGTCAAACCCGCAGAAATCGCAGTTGTTACAGATGCATGGATAATTAAAGCAGATTTCGCAAGGCACACACACGCAAAACTCAACGTCGTTTCCGCAAAATTCGCAATCAACATTTACCGAAGGCTCCGGTTCGCTTTCCTGCCCGCTTTCATCCTCTTCCGCAGCCTCTCCGTTTGTAAGATTTTCATTAATGTGTTCGCCCTCGGCGTCCTCCGCAAGTACACTGACATTGAAAGTTGTCAATAAAATACAAGCCAGGATTATCGCTGTGATTTTTTTCATTTAATACGCCTTTCCCCATAAAACCATTTCTGACGCGGGTTTCCCGCAGTAAACACAAGTTTCCGCGATTTTCTCCTGCTGTATCGGCATACAGCGTGAACCTGCACCGGTTTTCTCTTTAACTCCGTCCTCGCAGGCTTCCGAGCCGCACCACATCGCCTTGACAAAACCGTCGCCTTTCTCGGCGAACGCCGCGTTAATCTCGTCGGTGTTTTTGCAGATATAAGTCCGGGCTTTAATATTCGCGAGTGCTTTTTCGTAGATTCCTGCCGCCAATGCTTTCATCAACTCCGCAACTTTGCTTTCAAGTTCGTCAAGCGAAACGAAGGCTTTCTCTCGAGTGTCTCGCCGGACGATTACACATTGATTCTGTTCAATGTCCTTAGGACCTATTTCAAGCCGCAGCGGTACGCCTTTCATCTCGTATTCCGAGAATTTCCAGCCTGCGCTGTTATCACTGTCGTCAACCTTAACACGCCAGCCGGCGCCT
>JAITFV010000126.1 GCA_031281115.1 Oscillospiraceae bacterium
CCGCGAACCGCCAAAGGCGGCTTGACTTGACTGCATAGCTGATTGTCCGTGCTGATGGCACGGCGGCAAGCGCCGCTTGCCGAGAAAACACTTTAGTGTTTTCAATTTAATCAGCTATAATTATCTTATTGTTCCCCCAATTAAACCTGAGGTAAAACCGCAATTTGCCACAGAAAGCCGCCCTGTCCTAAAATGAACCGAACGGCTTTTACTGATTTTTGATTAGAATTTAATCGGTATAATATCAAGATATTCCTGAAGCGGCGCATCATTCATAACCATATCGAGGATTTTCTTGCCGGTGGGATTAAGTTCCGGTTTATCGAACTTTGCGAGTTCCTTCTTAAAGAAAGCAGAGAGGACTTTCGCGCCCTTATCGTAGCCGTCTAAGCCGATTTCGGGTTGTTTTTCGGGACGCAGAAACGCTGTAGGTACGAACTGACCGTCGATTTTAAGGCTGCCGAGACAGTAGCCGAGCAGGTCACAGCGCGCTTTTCTGAGATTGTCCGGTTTAAACTTAGCACTGCCGCGCCTTGCGATGTATTCACGTGCAATCCACTGCGGCTTGAATCCTACCGCGTAACAGCCGACGTGCTGATTCGGCAGCAGAACATAGCGGGTGTTCGGCGTGGCAAGCACTTGCTCAAGAAGCAGATTCGCCTGTTTTACAACAGAACCGGTGAGAAAATAACCGTAGGAACCGATGCCTTCACTCGTCATGCCCTCGGTTTCAACGATACTGGGGTTCGCATGTCCACGCGGCGCGACAAGTCTCCAAAGCCAGCCGAGAGCGGGCGGGAGAATGTGCATAAGCCCCATTATTCCGTAAGTCGGGCGTTCGCGGGTACACGGCGGAGCTCTTACACCGAAACTGCGGATGTCAACCTCAACAGGGTCGTTTACAATATTTTGAATTAATCGGCGCGGCATGACAACTCGCGGGTTGGGGCAAGGTCTGTTTGTATCTTCATCAATAATATGCTCCCAGATGAGAACCGTAGACTTCGGCTGTGCCTGCATACTCATAAATACAAGCGGCTCATCGGGCTGAATACAGGACTTTTCAAGATGCGGGTCGGTACCGTATTCTTTAATATGGTCAACACGGACAAACCAGCCTGCTTCAACGTCCTTAATAACAAGCTTTTTGCTTTCGTTCTGCATTTTCGGGTGACAGAGCGCCATATCATCTGCAACGGGGTGCAACTCGCAAGGCTCTTCAATACGGAGGTAGAATTTCTCTTTTGATTCTAAGTTTTCCCCGACTAAAATTCTGCCGTCGGGTTCGCGGTGAATATGCTCGCTCATTTCGCTCTTGCCGCCGCCGGAAGCACCCTCGTGCATCATAACGATTTCATTGTCGTAAGCGGTGACTAATTTAACTGCAGAAGTGTGTACTGTTACCCAGCCCTCTCGTTCGCCGAGGTCAAGCAGGAAGCCGTAAATACCCTTTTTCGCGCTGGGTCCCGGGTATAGGTTGTATGATAAAAGTTCGTAAACACTATCAAGGCGGTTATGTATAACGATTTGTTTGCCTTCAAAGTGCGTATGTCTGAAAGGAGGAGCAAGATATATAATAACTTTCGGCTCGAAAATTCCCTCATACTCATCTATATTGCAGAAATATTGTAAATCCGCAAGACCGCAAGCGAAAAAGCCTGCATTTTTCGGCGCGATTAACGCTGCGGGATAACCGTAGGGTGCGCCGCCTACGATAACGGGAACTACGATGAGTTCTTGTTCTTTTAACCATTCAAATGTTTCTTTTCTTACGGGCTCAAATTCTTTGCCGAATCTTTCTTTGAATCTCGGTTTATCCGTGGGTTTATCGTCGCCTACGATGAGACAGTCGGGGTCTCTCCTGCGCATATAGACGTCGGTGTAGTTCACGACTGCGCCGTTCTTGCAGCGCGTAACAGTCGCCTCAACATACGGGTTTTCGCCTACATAGTATCCGACAGTAAAAACATCCTGCCCGCCGAGAGCAAGCTCAACAAGCTCGTTTCTGGTTTCAGGAATCGTAACTTCTTTACAATTCGCAAGAATATCTGCGGCATCCGGCGTAAACTTAAACTTTTCGAGTTTTGACATTTAGTTTTCTTCCTTTCAATTTCATAATATTATAAGTATAGCAAATATTCCTTGCTAATGCAAGCACTTTATAAGACAACATCGAAAAACCTGTAAACATCAGCGTTTTAATAAGAATCGCACTCTGTTGGCGGTTTGCCGTTGCCAAAATAACACAGGTTTCGGAAGCCCCATAAAAGAAAACAGCTGTTTGTGCAAACAGCTGCTTTCTCCTTTTTGGAGTAGTAACAATTTATGATAAAAACGTCGCCGTTTCTTTGTGTAGTTGCGGAATTTTCCGCCTGCGATTATTTCGCCGGAAGAACATTCCGCTTTTGTTATGACTTTATTATATATGCGGATTATGTAGATTATATGAAAAGAAAATCATACTTTAGAGAAAATTTGTGAAAATATGAAACGGCGGGTGAGATATAGAGAGATAAAGAGATATTCGGCGCGTTTAAGAGAGATAAGGCGGTATATTTTGATTTTTATTCAAA
This sequence comes from Oscillospiraceae bacterium, assembly GCA_031281115.1. GTDB lineage: Bacteria > Bacillota > Clostridia > Oscillospirales > Ruminococcaceae > Ruminiclostridium_E. The sequence continues at coordinate 2,574 of JAITFV010000126.1, forward strand.
AAAGCTATTGACATGTGTGAAATGTTTATGTATAATGGACTTTGTCACGTTTAAAACACTTGTATATAGTTGTTTGAATTGAAATAAAACAACTGTGACAGCACTAAAAGCAAATCACTGATAAGGAGAACGCAAAATGTCAACCACTATGCCAAAAGTCGAAACCGTTGAACGCAAATGGTTTATAATCGACGCTGCGGGTATTCCGCTCGGACGTGTCGCGACGCAGGCGGCTACGCTGCTCCGCGGTAAGCACAAGCCGATTTTCGCTCCGCACTGCGATTGCGGCGACCATGTAATTATCATTAACTGTGCCGATGTTGTACTCACCGGCGACAAACTCAAGAAAAAATTCCACAGATGGCACACCGGCTGGATAGGTAATCTTAAAGAAATAAGCTACGAAAAACTTATGGCAAGCAAGCCCGAAAAAGCTATGATGTTAGCAGTAAACGGGATGCTGCCGGATACTACAATCGGCAGAAAATCGCTCACACGGCTTCGCGTTTACCGCGGCTCCGAGCACAAGAACACAGCACAGAAACCTGAAGTTTTTGAAGTAAAAGTAAAAGGAGGAGCTGACTAATGTACGAATCGAAACCATATTATTACGGCACAGGCAGAAGAAAGCACTCCGTAGCGAGAGTTCGCGTTTACATCGGGAGCGGCGCAATCACCGTCAATGACCGCGATATAGACGACTATTTCGGACTTGACACATTGAAGCTGATTACCCGTCAACCCTTAGCACTTACCGGAACGATTGAAAAATTTGACATCGTTTGCACGGTTCGCGGCGGCGGCGTAACAGGGCAGGCAGGTGCAATCCGTCACGGTTTGTCCCGTGCGCTTTTACAATACAGCGAGGAACTCCGCCCTGTACTCAAAAAGGCAGGTTTCCTCACCCGCGACCCGAGAATGAAAGAGCGCAAAAAGTACGGACTCAAAGCAGCGAGAAGAGCACCGCAGTTTAGTAAGCGTTAATTTTCAGACGCGCAGGGGTAATATTTTCTGTAAAAGAAATGGGTGGCTATTAGCCGCCCATTTATAGTCCTTTAACTTAAAAAGCGTTTCGCTTTTTAAGTTAAAGGGGCTTGCGCTGTTGCGACAGCGCCCGCTGCGCTCTCGCAGCGGAAACCCGTTTAAATTGAAACTGTGGAACAGTTTCAATTTAAACGATTATAAGACTTCTTGGCAATCCCTAACTCTGAGCAAGAAGTCTATTTTTAATCCGTTTGATTTGAAAAATTGTCAAAATATCCCTGTACAAGCACTATGGGCGTACCTTTATCGCCGCTCCCCGATGTTAAGTCGGCGAGCGAGCCGAGCAAGTCTGTGAGATAACGCGGCGTTGTACCCTCTGCCGCCATGTCGCCTTTTAAGTCGGCTTTTTTGTTTTTAATCCGCTCGGAAATCGCTCTCTCAAGTTCGCTCCCTGACAGATTGGAAAATTCATTATCTGCAAAATATTTAAGTTTGATTTCATTCGTTCTGCCGGCGAGTCCGTCCGTGAAAGCCGGGCTTACCACGGGGTCTGCCAGCTCCCAGATAAAGCCTACAGGGTCTTTAAACGCACCGTCACCGTAAACCATCACCTCGATTTTTTTGCCGGTTTTTTTAAGAAAGCTCACCGCGACTTTACGGACAAAAATATCGCAATCCTTTGGGAACAGCTTGATTTGTTCCTCTGTTGCTTTGTTGAAGCCGAGTATGCCGAACTCAGGGTTGAATCCGGAGTTGTTAATCGAATGACTTAAAATATTATCCAAGCCGAAAACCCTGTTAACGCCGGCTTTCACAAGCTTTTCTTTTGTTAGCTTTCTTGTGTGTATATCCGCACAGATTACGTCTTTTGTGTAGTTTAAAATAGCGGTGGGATTATTCGCGAAAATTACTTCTGCCTCCGCGCCTGCTTCGGTTATAATTTCCTTGTAATATTCGATATAATCAATGCCGGTGAAAATATGTTTTTCATAGCCGAAGTGTTTGCGAAATTCCGCTTCGCTGAGTACATCGGCGTAAGGATTTACACCGCTTTCCATAAGCTGCTCGGTTGTAATTAAATGATTGCCGACTTCATCGGACGGATAGCTTAACATCAAATAGATTTTCTTAGCACCGAGCGCAATTCCGCGGAGAGCAACAGCGAACCTGTTGCGTGAAAGAATCGGGAAGATTACGCCGATTTCAGCATCAGAAGGGAATTTACTTTTAACATCATCGGCTATGTCCCGGACAGTGGCGTAATTGCCCTGTGCGCGGGCTACGATTGATTCTTTGACAGCCACAACATCGCGGTCACGAAGCTGGAAATTATTCTCGCTCGCCGCTTCAAGCACGCTGTTCACGACTATATCTACAAGGTTATCCCCCTCTTTGACGATGGGTGCTTTTATTCCGCGGGAAATTGTACCGAGTGTTTTTGACATAAATGCTCCTTTCGATTGTGCAGATTTTCGGACGCGCAATGCGCGCCCCTACGATTTTCTGTATCTGAAAATTATTATAACCATAATTGCCGCCGCTAATGACAATGCGCCTATTATCATGTAAAGGAAGCTGTCGTCTTCGGCGGGGTAAGGCGGTAATTCTCCTCCTTGCGGGGGCGAATGCGAAGCGGGCAGGGTGGTTAAAGACGGCAACGCTTCCGGTTCAGCTTCGTCAAGCGGAACTATGTAAGTGTCGTTCTCTGCAAAAAATTGCCTAAACTCCGCACTGTCCCCTCTGTGGTCGAAAGACAGCGCGAGCGACGAGATATCGAAATATTTCATTACGGGCGGGCTGTATAAATATTCGCCACCTTGAAACACGCCCTGCCTGTCCCATGTCGGGTCGGTGTAAACCCAGCGGTTTTCTGCTTCGTACCAAAACGCAACCCATTCGTGCACAATCGTCTGCGTCGGCAGAAGCTCGTAGGGAACGCCTTCCGACACATTAACAATGCCGCCTTTTATATTCAGCGCCTTTATTCCCGCCGCCTCAAGCAAAGCGGCGTAGGTGTTGGCGATTCCTATGCAGACACTGCGCCGCAGGCGTAAAGTATTAGCAATTGAAATAGTTTCCTCATTCACTTCGAGAGCTGCCGCATCACGGTCATAGACGATGTTTTCGCTGACCCAGCGGCTCAGCTCTTTTGCTTTTTGATAATCGCAGTCGAGTTCGGCTGTAACTTCTGCGACGATTTCATGCAATCTGCTGCGAGTTTCGGCGATTTCACGAGGACAGAGAGCCGCGCTTATATAATTTTCACTGATTTGCGGTGAGATTGTGCGGTAATCTTCAAGCGCGGCAGCGGTTTTTGCGGCAAGCCTGTTATCGCCGAAAAACCAGCCGATGTCGGAATTATACTCAACGCGGTAAGTTAAAGTAGTATCGTCGTTGAATTTTATAACAGCGAGGGCGTTTTTCACCGATGGAATCCCTCCGAAGGAGGCAATGAATGTGCCGTCGGCTTCCCGCGTAAAGCGGCTTTCTATGTTACTCAAAGAGGGTGTGCTGATGTAAAAGTCTGTTACTGCGTAATCTCTAAAATAACCCGCAGCGTGAATTGTTGTACCATTTGCGGTAAGAATAACATAGCGGTCGGGGTCGAGGGTGGTTTCGAGCGCGAAAACGCGCCCCAGCGATTCCTGATATGCAGCTGATGGCTGACAATTTATAGTTGACAGCTGGAAAAATATAAAAACAACTACGAAAATAACAAACTTCATGCTTTAATTATAATACGGTTTTGTTGTTTTGTCAACTGAAGCGAAACGGCGCTGCTGCGACAGCGCCCGCAGCTCGCAAGCTGCGGAACCCTGTTGTCCATTTCTTAAATGGACGACAGTATTACATTCCTTTCCCGTCAAAGCTCGTCATGAAGCCGTTGATAGCGAACGAGCATATATCCCCTCCGATGATTCTGCCTCTGAACACCAAAACATTCGCGAAAACATCGCCGGCCGCTGGATGGTTCAGCACACGGAAAGTATAGCTTTCAACAATATCGGCGCGGTGCCGCGATAAATCGAAACCCTGCTGCCTTTGCAAATCGTTGTAACGTTGATAAGTTTCAGTGAATTTTGCAGGGATTTGCACGTTCCTGACAGTTATCGGCTCCGGCTCAACCGCCCACCCGAAAGTGCCGAGGTAAGCGATGATGTCGGCAGTATCCTGTATGCGTACAGAGGCACTGCGGATATTAGCGCAGCGCACCGCGAACAGCGCAGTTACAGCGACAACCGCAGCAAGAAAGATAACCCTTGCTCTGTTGATTCGGGTAGATTTATACATATAAATACCAGCCTTTTTATAGATATTGTATACTTTCAATGTATATGGCACAACAATGTACAAAATTCATAGCCGCATATTGTCAAATTTGCTGAAATTTTCTCCGCTGTAGCTGTCGGCAAGCGGTTTTGCTCATTTTTTTGTAAAAAAGTAACAACAAAGGTGGGAAAGTCTGATTAATGTTTTGTAACACATGAGCAATATTCACAAAGCGTTTTCGTAAAATTTAGTTAATTAGGGGATTTACTTTTATCAAAAAACTATGTATGATAAAGAAAGTGAGCTGTCACAGGATAGCTATATCTGAAAACAGGAGGTTTTTAA
>JAITFV010000180.1 GCA_031281115.1 Oscillospiraceae bacterium
TATACGAAAAACTTTCGGACACCCGATTTGCGGCTCTACCCAGTGAAAGGCGGTTGCTGCGTACACTAAATTATAATTTTCCTCTTCCAATGAAGCACTCTCAAAATCGGACACGGTTACATTAAAATTATTGTTTCCTTTAAATTTATTTCGCAGAAATTCCGCCATATTTTCACCCGGTTCTACAGCAGTCACATTGTATCCCGCATCAAGAAAAGGCGTTGTTGATTTTCCGGTTCCGGCACCTATTTCAAGGGCTTTTTTGTTTTCGCCTGCGCCTGAATATTCGATTATATCGTTGAACAACTCGCGGGGGTAATCCGGTCGTTCCCTATCGTAACTATCAACGATTTCATCAAAGTGTGTTCTTTTGTCCCGTTCCCATCCTGTTTGTGTATTTTGATAATTTACGCCCATTAAACCCTCAATCCCTCGCTTCCCTTCTGCATTGCAACCGTTCCCGTTCTTACAATTTCAATGATTTTATAAGGTCTTAGCAATTCCTCGAAAGTAGCGATATTATACTGATTTCCCGATAGTTCCAGCGTCATTGTTTCCTGCGAAACATCGGAAATTTTTGCGGTTGTGATTTCGGCGATGTCTATGAGTTCCGAACGCTCTGCGGGTTTGCAGCAGACTTTCACGAGCACAAGTTCTCTTGCGAGCAGCTTATCAGCAGGCAGCGAGCGAACTTTTATGACATCAATAAGTTTATTTAACTGCTTCTCGATTTGCTCTAAAGTATAATCTGAACCCTCCGCGACTATTGTAATCCGCGAGATTTTATCGTTGTCGGTCACGCCGACTGCAAGACTGTGAATATTGTAGCCGCGCCGCGCAAAGAGCCCTGAAATGCGCGCAAGTACGCCTGCGTTATTTTCAACTAAAATTGAGATTGTATGTTTCATTTTTATGACCATTCCTTCCTCTTGAAGTGCTTATAATGTTCTTCTGCAGGGAACGCATGGATGCGTTCCCTACAGTATTGATTTTTCATTTTCGTCAACTTTTACTTGTAAAATATACGGCTTGTCCGAATTTATCAGATTTTTAAGTGCGGTTTCAGCCTCGGAAATATTATTCACATACTCACCTTTTATGCCGTAAGCATCAGCTAATTTCACAAAATCGGGGCTTCCGTCAAGAAAAACCGCGACAAGTTTATTTTCGTAATTATTAGCCTGCACTTCCCGAACCATACCAAGGCGATTGTTCGCCATTACAATTACTTTCACGTTTATCCCATGTTGAATCATAGTTGCGAGTTCCATAAACTGCATTTGAAAGCTTCCGTCACCGCAAATTGCAATAACTTCAGCATCGGGGGCAGCCGACTTCGCGCCGATTGCCGCCGGAACAGAATAACCCATCGTACCCATTCCGCCTGATGTTATAAAACGCCCGCCGTTCAATTTAAGACAGCTCGCCGTCCAAATTTGATTCTGCCCTACATCGGCAGAAACAACGCACTTTTCCGGCAGTAAATTGCTCAGTTTTTCAAGGAAAGCAGCGGGGTTTAAACCGATTTTATTCTCGTTTTCTGTTGCGGTCAAACAAATCCGTTCGCTCCTGCATTTCTTCACCCACTCGGTATTATCGCACTTTTCAATAATCTCCGAAAGCTGCGCGAGAACCGCTTTTAAGTCGCCCACGACAGGAATATTTACAGGCAGGTTTTTGCCTATTTCCGCTGGGTCAATGTCGATGTGAATTACCTTAAAATCATCGCGTTCCTTTATTGCCGTAACCGCTCTGTCACCGACTCTTGCACCAAGCAAAATTAAAAGGTCACATTCGGAAATCGCGCAGTTCGCCGCGCTACATCCGTGCATGCCGACCATGCCGAGGAAAAGCGGGTGGTCGGATGGCATTAAACTTACGCCCATCATTGTGCAGATTACGGGAATATTCGCTTTTTCTGCAATGCTCTGCACCAAATCCCGCGCGTTCGCGGTAAACAATCCGCCTCCCGCACAGATGAGCGGTTTTTTTGCTGTTTTTATAGCTTCTGCGGCGCGTTTGATTTGCAGCTTGTTTCCTTCATAAGTTGGTCTGTAACTGTTGATTTCTACGTTTTCAGGATATTTGAAATCTATGAATTGCTGTTGAATATCGTAAGGTATATCAAGTAAAACCGGACCGGGTCTGCCGGAACCCGCGATGTAGAACGCCTTTTTAACTATTTCCGGGACAAGTTCCGCGTTTTTAATCAAATAACTGTGCTTCACAAAAGGCTCGGTCGCACCTGTTATATCCGCTTCCTGAAAGACATCGCGCCCGATTTGCTCAGTGCTTACCTGCCCTGTAATCGCTACAATCGGAATGCTGTCCATATACGCGGTTGCAATTGCCGTTATTAAGTTCGTTGCGCCCGGCCCCGATGTCGCAACGCAGACGGCAGGCTTGCCGGAAAGCCGCGCAAAACCGCTTGCGGCGTGACCTGCGTTAGCTTCATGGCGCACCAAAATGTGTTTAATTTTACTGTCTGCGAGCTTATCGTAAAACGGGCAGATTGCCGCGCCCGGATAACCGAAGATTGTGCTGATTCCCTCGGCTTCAAGGCACTTTACAAGGGCTTCCGCGACTGTAATTCTATGTGACAAAGTTTTCACCTCAAATTAAAACTGATATTCATTTTACCACATTTCAACTTATTTGTCAAATAAACTTGTTTCCGTCCGCGCAAAATATTGCCGTGCGCATAATATCCGCTTGCAATTCCGCTCCGACAAACGCATTGAAGGCTTTTATCACCTGCAGCGGATTTAAGTTAAATTCATTTCCGGTCGGTAAAATCAATGTGATTTTATTATCTTTAATTTCTTTTAATTCAATTAACGGTTTTATATCAATTTCTGTTTCGCCTTTTTTAGTTTTCTTCGTGATTATTATTTCATTTTGGTTTAAAAATCCGCGGAATTTTTCCGCTTCTTCTAAAACTATTTCATACATGGCTTCTTTTATTTCAGTATGCTTATAAACAGGCTCTGTGACTTTAATAATCAACAAATCATCAGTCAACACGGCGTTAAGTTTTTCATGAATTTCATCAGTTGAAATTTCATTAATTATTTTTACATCAAACGACTCGCAGACGCTTTCGATTCCGAGTGAAAGCGGCAGCGCAAAGGTGATATAAACGTGCGGATTGAAGCCCTCTGTTTCCCAAACGGGCAATTTTGCGCGTTTTAAAGCGCGCTGCATTGTTCTTTGCAAATCGAGATGGGAAATATACTTCGCCCTTCCTGTTTTCTTGAAAAATACGCGCATCGGTTTAGATATTTTACACATCGCAGGCACCTCCGATTCCGCAGCCCGCGCAGCTTTCGCGGCACGACGGTGTTGTTTTTCCTTCGTGAGCGCGCTTGTTTTCTGCAATTAAAAACTCTCTGCTCACCAGCGTATCAATCATTGCCCACGGCGGGATTTCATCATATTCGCGCTTCCTGTTCGCATAAAAAGCCATGTCTAAACCGCAGTCTAAGAACGCTTTTTCCCACTCTTGAAATTGAAAATGCTCCTCCCAGCCATCAAGCCGACAGCCGCTCCGCCACGCTTTTAAAATCACCTGCCCCAGCCGCCTGTCGCCGCGCGCGAGAGCAGCTTCTAAAATTGACGAATTGTAATCAGACCAGCTGATTTTAACTTTTTTATTTTTTAATATACTAAGCAAGTACTTTCGTCTGCGAATTATTTCGTCACGCGATAATTGCGGCTCAAACTCAAAAGGCGTAAAGGGCTTCGGAACAAAAGTTGAAAGCGTCACGGATATGGATATAGGCTTGCTTTTGTTCCTTTCAAGTGTGCTATAAAAGAGGTCGATTATTTTTTCAATTAAAACTTTGATTCCCTTAATATCCTCATCGGTTTCTCCGGGAAGACCTAGCATGAAATAAAGTTTAACACTCGTGTAACCCCCTTCAAATGCGATTTTGCAACCTTTCAAAATATCTTCTTCTGTTATGTTTTTGTTTATTACATCGCGCAGACGCTGAGTTCCTGCTTCCGGCGCGAAAGTCAAACCACTCTTTCGGACACTTTTCACTTTCCTCAAAATCTCATTATTGAAGCTGTCGATTCTCATCGACGGAAGCGATAAATTAATGTTTTTCCCGTCAGTATATTTTGTTAAATCTGTAAGCAATTCTTCTATTTCTCTATAATCACCGGTGCTCAATGACGATAGTGAAACTTCGTCATAGCCGGTATTTTCGCATAATGATTTTATATTTTCCATGATTTTTTCTTTTCTGCGTTCACGATACGGGCGGTAAATAAAACCCGCCTGACAAAATCTGCAACCACGGATACAGCCGCGTAAAATCTCTGATATTACGCGGTCATGCACGATTTCACAGAACGGCACAATAAACTTCTCCGGCGCAGGCGCCGTGTTTATATCTTTAACTATGCGCTTTTTTATAACTTTTTCCGGCGTTATATTTTTAATTGTACTGTCATTTTTGTATGTTATATTATACAATGCAGGTACATATATTCCCTCTATTTGCGCGGCTTTTTCAAGGAATTCAATTTTGCTTTTCCCCTCTGCTTTACACTTTTCGTAAATCTGCAATAATTCAATATTTACCTCCTCGCCTTCTCCGATTACAAACAGGTCAAAAAAGTCTGCAAGCGGCTCGGGATTGCAGGCGCAAGGCCCGCCGCCGATTATAATCGGATACAGGTTTGTGCGCTCTTTTGTGAGCAGAGGTAAACCCGCCATATCTAACATGGCGAGTACGTTTGTATATGTTAGTTCGTACTGCAAAGTAAATCCTATAAAATCGAAATCGCGAATCGGTTCAAGGCTTTCTAAGCCGTATAAAAAGATATTGCTTTTTTGCATCTCCGCAGCCATATCAGGCAGCGGCATAAATACTCTTTCGCACCAGTAATTTTCGATATTATTTTTAAGTGAATACAGGATTTTCATTCCTAAATGCGACATTCCGATTTCGTATATTTCGGGAAAACAAAACGCAAAACGCACGTTAATTTCGTTTTTATTTTTATGAACCGAATTTATTTCTCCGCCGATATATCGTGCAGGTTTCTGCACATTCGGCAATATTTTATCAAGTTTATCACTATACATTTTGACATCCTTTTATCTTAATTTTACTGCAACATCCGAAAAGATAACATATGCTATCACGAGTAAAGCTGATAGGTTTACCCTATAAAAAACAAATATAAATAGAATCACAATAATCCCGAAAACAGCAATAATTTTCTCAATATTTCTTGATATTTTGAGCGCATTTTGAGCTGGGTAAATCTTAATTAAAATCTTTTCTAACAAAAATCCGCCGTCAAAATATCTGACAGGTAAAAGGTTAAATATTCCGATAACAAGATTCACAACGGCAAAGATTTGAAGCCCCGCATTATCCGGAAACAGAAAATAAAATATCGTGAATATTATAATGTTTAAAAGGCTTCCCGCCATTATTGCAAATACAGTTGCATCGAAAGATTTTTTGTATTTAATTTTTATTCCGCCGCCATAAAAAACCATTGAATCGAAATCTTTTTTTTCAAGATAAAGCACTATTAAGTGTCCAATTTCGTGAATGGCGCAAGCGCAGATTCCTATGATTCCTAAACCGCTTTCATCGAAATAAAAAAACAAAGCGATTGCAACAAAAAAAGTGAAATCTACTGTAATTTTTATTTTTCCTATTAAAGTAAATTTAATCAAAGCGGAAATGCAAATTTATCAATCAGCCATGAATCCATGACAATAAATATATCCGGGAAAAACATTTTTAAAATTATAAATGAGACTGCAATTAAAACCGAAGCAGTCACGCGGTAAAAAATTATACCATCGCTTGATTTTTCATTTTTTTTATTCTGTGCGATATTAAATATCGGCGGGATTTCCGGCAGGTTAATTTCCGGTACGGTTTCTGTAGATTTTATCTCTTCCAAAGCGCGTAATTCCTTCCATACATTTCAACTATTTAATTCAAGTTTTTACACTTGTCCTTAAATAATATGAAAAAATTACTGCGCTTATGCACTTTTATAATAAATCGTTTTCAGCATTATGAAATTGTTTCAGATTTCCGATTTTTTTGCTGCGCCCGCTCATTATTTCCTCGATTTCATGCCATGTTACATTGCTTTGCACACATAAAACAATAATGTGATACAGCAGGTCTGCTACTTCATTTTTTAATTCTTCGGTGCTATTTTCGTCAGAATTTTTCGCGGCAATAATCATTTCAGAACATTCCTCGCCGCATTTTTTGAGAATTTTATCTAACCCTTTTTCAAATAAATAACTTGTGTAGGAATTCGCTTCAGGAGCGTTTTTACGCCCATTTACAAGTTTATAAAGGTCACTTAAAACACAATTCATTTAGTTTGTTCTCCTAACTTATTAAAAAAACAGCTGCGCTTTCCCGTATGGCAAGCGGGACCTTTCTGTTCAACTTTAATTAACAATGTATCAAGGTCACAATCAGCGAATATTCCTTTCACCGCCTGCGTATTTCCCGATACTGCGCCTTTATTCCACAGTTCTCCTCGCGAGCGGCTCCAAAACCACGTAAAACCTGTTTCGAGCGTTTTTTCAAGACTTTGCTCATTCACGTAAGCCAGCATTAAAACCTCGCCTGTTTTTGAATCTTGAATTATCGCCGGGATTAACTCCGCTTTCTCAAAATATTTTTTTATGCTCATAAAACCGCTATTCCTTCATTCCTTAAATATTCCTTAACCTCTCTGACAGTCAACACATTGAAGTGAAAGACCGAAGCAGCGAGTGCCGCAGAGGCATTAGTTTTCCTAAAAACTTCGGCGAAGTGCTCGAGTTTTCCGCAGCCGCCGCTCGCTGTTACCGGAATCTTCACAACTTCGCAAACCCTGTTCAACATTTCAATATCGTAGCCGTTTTTCACTCCGTCGGCATCAATTGAATTTAAACAGATTTCGCCCGCACCGAGGCTTTCCAAACGCTTCACCCACTCGATTAAATCAAGTCCTGTATTTATCTTTCCGCCGCCGATTACAACCGTAAATTTTCCGCTTTCATCCCGCTTAGCGTCGATTCCGACAACTATACTTTTGCTTCCGAATCTGTCTGCTGCAAGTCTGATAAACTCAGGATTTTTCATCACCAATGAGTTCACTGAAACCCTGTCTGCACCTGCGTTCAGCACTTTTTGAAAATCATCAATTGTACCTATCCCCCCCGCAACACTAAGAGGTACAGAAATGCTTTTTTTAATTTTTTCTACAAGGCAGAGCGGAATTATCCTTCCTTCAATTGAAGCGGAAATATCGTATAAAACTAATTCATCCGCTCCCTGTGAATCATAATATTTTGCTTTCGCGACAGGGTCGCCTACGTCTTTAACGTTTTCAAAGTTTACCCCTTTTACCACCTTGCCGTTATTTATATCAAGACAGGGAATAATTCTTTTTTTCTGCATCTATATCTCCTTTTTGCAATATGCAATTGCTTCACGCAAATCAAGAGTTCCGCTATAGATTGACTTCCCGCAAATTGCCCCATAGACGCTGTTTTTCTTCAATTTAATTATATCATCTATGTTTTTTATTCCGCCGCTTGCGATTACATTAACATCATATTCCGATGCAAATTTCTGCAAATGTTTTGTCTTATCATGATTGGGTCCGTTTAGCATTCCGTCCCTTTCTATATCAGTGTAAATAAAATACTTTACTCCGTTTTCACACATTTTTTTTGCTAAGTCTAAGTAACTCACACCGCTATTTTCGAGCCATCCCTCAACAGCAACAGCACCTCTTTTTTCATCAATTCCGACTGCGATTTTATCGCCGAAATTTAACACCACGTTTTTCACAAACATTGGGTCTTTTACGGCAGCCGAACCTATAATTACACGTGAAATGCCGTTTTTCAAGCAATCCTCAATGTCATTCATTGTTCTGATTCCGCCGCCTGTCTGCACTTTTAGAGTTGTGTTTTTCGCGATATCGAAAATGATTTCGCGGTTCTTTCGCGTACCTTCTTTTGCACCATCAAGGTCA
>JAITFV010000246.1 GCA_031281115.1 Oscillospiraceae bacterium
CAATCTCGTGAGTTACGCCTTTGCAAGCCTCCATGAAGCTGATGTCAATGCTGATTGCAATATCCGAGCCGCGCCTTGGCCCTGATGCCTGCGAAGCGCGCCTGCTTCCGCCGCCTGAAAACATATCAAGAATATCATCGAAATCAATACCGCCGCCAAAGCCACCGAAACCGCTGAACCCTCCAAAACCTCCGAAACCGCCGCCTCCGCCATAACTCGGGTCTACGCCTGCGTGTCCGAACTGGTCGTAACGCTGGCGCTTCTGTGCATCGGAGAGCACATCATTAGCCTCGTTCACTTCCTTGAACTTGGCTTCTGCCTGCTTGTTATCGGGATTTAGGTCGGGGTGGTATTGCTTGGCTAATTTGCGGTATGCTTTCTTGATTTCATCTTCGTTTGCACCTTTTTGCAGCCCCAGTACCTCGTAATAATCTCTTTTGTCTGCCATAATTTTGTTCTCCGTCTATCTATAATTTTCTCATTTCTGCACAAATCCGTTGCAAGGCTCGCCGGTCGAATTAAACACAACAACCGACGGCATCAGCGTCGTCTTTATCCCGAACAGCGCGCAGCCTTTCGGGTGTTTCGGCTCCCATGTCGTGACGAAATGCGCACAGTGGAAGCAGTTGATGATGGGGTTTTGAGGGGACATAAATTTTCCTCTACTTTGTATAATACATATATAAAATGGTTTACTTTACTTTTCTTTTAATCTTTTAGGTACACTCAATTGGAGTATATCATATGTTTTTTTATATACTTCTCTCAATTTAATATTTCCCGACTCTATTTCTTCACGGAGCTTATTAAACTCTTCATATACTTTTAGTGGTGCTACTAATGAAAATTCGTAGTAAAACTCTTTATATAATTTTTCCTCTTCATTTATTAAATTGTGACGAGTTTCATTTAAACTCGAAATAACAATAGCAGAATCTCTAATAGTTTTTTCAATTTCATTTATACGAGTTTGTAAAATTATATATTGTAATGCTTTTGTATAAGAATTAATTCTCTTCTCCCACAGAAATCGCTCTCTTTCTCTTTTTTGCGTTTTATAATCTAATATTAATGTCGCGATAAAAGTTAAAAAAGCACCAACAAATACAAAAATTAAGTTTGATAACCAATCAGGCATTTTTAACCTCCCATAATCACAAGAACCGCCCCATTGGGGCGGTTCCCCACTACTTCTGATTACTCCTCAAAATCCGCATCTACCACATTATCATCGCTCATCGGCTCGCCTGCGCTTCCCGCGCCGCTCACATCACAGCCCTCAGGTCCACAGCCGCCTTCATTCTGACCTCCCTGTTCCTGATAAATCCTGCCGAAAATAACCTGCGCCTCTTTCATCAGTTCTTCTTTCAGCGACTTGATTTTCTCGAAATCTTCGCCTTTGAGAGCTTCTTTGAGTTCGTCAATTTTCGGTTGCAATTTCGACTTGTCGTCATCGGTGATTTTTTCGCCGAAGTCGGTTATAGATTTCTCAACTTGATAAACCGCCTGGTCTGCGTCATTGCGCGCCTCAACTTCTTCCTTGCGCTTTTTATCCTCTTCCGCGAACGCCTCAGCCTCTTTCACAGCCTTATCAATATCGTCTTTACTCATGTTTGTGGAAGCAGTAATTGAAATATTCTGCGATTTCCCCGTACCTTTGTCCTGAGCGGTGACGTTTACGATGCCGTTAGCATCGATGTCGAACGTAACCTCAATCTGCGGCACTCCGCGCGGTGCGGGTGCAATGCCGTCAAGCCTGAACAAGCCGATTGATTTATTATCTTTCGCGAAATCGCGCTCGCCTTGCAGAATATTTATATCCACACTCGGCTGATTATCCGAGTAAGTCGAATAAACCTGCGATTTTTTAGTGGGAATCGTGGTATTTCTTTCAATCATGCGGGTGCAGACGCCGCCCGCTGTTTCAATGCCGAGAGATAACGGTGTTACGTCTAAAAGTAAAAGTCCTGTTACCTCTTTATTTAAGACGCCGGCTTGAATCGCCGCGCCCATAGCTACGCACTCGTCTGGGTTTATGCCCTTGAACGGCTCTTTGCCGATGAAATTTTTTACTGCATCCTGAACCGCCGGGATTCTTGTAGAACCGCCCACTAACAGGATTTTATCAATTTCACTTGTTTTCACGCCGGAATCGGAAACCGCCTGCTTCAAAGGTACCATGGTTTTCTCAATTAAATCCGCAGTAAGTTCATTGAATTTCGCTCTTGTGAGCGGTACATTCATGTGCTTGGGTCCACTTGCATCCGCTGTAATATAGGGAATATTCACATCCACGGAAGCCGCGCCCGAAAGGGTAATTTTCGCTTTTTCGGCTTCATCTTTGAGGCGCTGCATAGCGAATTTATCCTTGCTTAAATCTACACCGTCGGATTTTTTAAATTCCGCCATAAGATAGTTCATGATTCTTTCGTCGAAATCGTCGCCGCCGAGCTTGTTGTTGCCGGCTGTCGCTAAAACTTCCTGGACACCGTCGCCGATTTCGATAATAGACACATCGAAAGTTCCGCCGCCGAGGTCATAAACGATGATTTTCTGTTCCTCGCCTTTGTCTATACCGTAGGCTAATGCCGCCGCTGTCGGCTCGTTTATGATTCTGTGGACGTTTAAACCCGCGATTTGCCCCGCGTCTTTAGTTGCTTGCCGTTGTGAGTCGGTGAAGTACGCCGGCACGGTAATAACCGCATCGTTTACTTTTTCGCCGAGATAGGCTTCCGCATCGGTTTTAAGCTTTTGAAGCACCATTGCGGAGATTTCCTGTGGCGTGTATTTCTTGTCATCGATATTGGTTTTATGGTCGCTTCCCATATGCCGTTTAATCGACATTACGGTTTTGTCGGGGTTGGTCACCGACTGGTTTTTGGCGAGCTGACCTATAAGTCTTTCGCCGTCTTTTGTGAACGCCACTACAGAGGGCGTTGTTCTTGCTCCCTCGCTGTTGGTGATGACGGTAGCTTCACCGCCTTCGATTACAGATACGCACGAGTTGGTCGTGCCGAGGTCTATTCCTATCATTTTTGCCATTTTTTTCACCTTTGTCCTTTCTACACAAATGTGCAATTAATTTGTTTCGTTTTCCCCGGTTTGCTCCGGGCGATTATTGCGCAATTGAAACCATTGCGAATCTGATAATTTTTGTTCCTATTTTGTAGCCTTTCTGAAACG
>JAITFV010000251.1 GCA_031281115.1 Oscillospiraceae bacterium
GCGTTCCGCTTTTTAAGTTAAAGGGGCTTGCGCTGTTGCGACAGCGCCCGCTGCGCTCACGCAGCGGAAATCCGTTTAAATTGAAACTGTGGAACAGTTTTCAATTTAAACGATTATAATTGTTCATTATCAATTGTTTAATATCCGTCGCTTCCCTCTAAGCTCTCATCATTTTCAATCCATTTTTCTACATTTATGGTGCGGAAATCGTTTTTTGTGAGCCTGATTATAACCATTGAAATCCCTGCGTTAATAATCAACCTCTTGCACATCGTACACGGCTCGGAATCGTCAAGCAGTTCACCGTTTTTCGGGTCCTTGCAAACTAAATAAATCGTCGCACCGAGCATTTCCGAGCGAGGCGCGGAGATGATGCAGTTCGCTTCCGCGTGTACCGAGCGGCAAAGCTCGTACCTTTGACCGGTGGGTACGTTCAGCTTTTCGCGAACGCAAGTGCCTATATCGCAGCAGTTCGCTCTGCCGCGCGGCGCACCGTTGAAACCGGTTGAAATAATCTCATCGTTCTTGACGATAATCGCGCCGTAATTGCGCCGCAAACATGTCCCGCGCTCACCCACGGTTTCGGCTATATCAAGATAGTAATTGATTTTGTCGCGTCTTTGCATGACGATTCTCCCATCACATTTCACATATATAATTTAAAGTATAACATAAATTTATTGCGTAGTCAATATTTTTATGCTATAATAACGGCATGAACCTTACCAACATCAACACAATAAAAGACCTCTTTGCTCGCCACGGTTTTAGTTTTACCAAGCCGCTGGGTCAGAATTTCCTGATTAATCCAAGTGTTTGCCCAAGGATTACCAAGGCGGCAACCGCCCCGTCAGGAAAGGAGGGGAGAAGAGAGGGATTATATGCTTTCGAGATTGGCGCGGGGATTGGCGTACTCACGAAAGAGCTTGCAAAAATCTGCAAAAAAGTAATCTGCGTTGAAATTGACGAGTCGCTGAAACCGATTTTAGCGGAAACACTCGCCGGCTGCCCGAATGTTGAGATTATTTGGGGCGATGTGCTGAAGCTTGATTTAAAGCGGCTTTTCAAGGAAAAATTCAATGTACCGGCTGTCTGCTCTTCTGCGGAGGAAAATGAAATTATCGTCTGCGCGAACCTGCCTTATTATATCACCTCGCCTGTCATAATGCGGCTTTTGGAAGAACGGCTGCCTTTAAAATCTATCACCGTCATGGTGCAGAAGGAGGCAGCTGTACGGCTGTGCGCGCCTCCGGGTACGCGGGATTGCGGCGCGGTGAGCGCGGCTGTGCGGTATTACAGCACGCCGAAGAAGCTTTTCGATGTGTCGCGGGGCAGCTTCATGCCTGCGCCGAACGTAGACAGCGCGGTAATCCACCTTGATGTACGCAATGCAGGGGACGATGTTCTCGGCGTCCCGCAAAGCGACGAAGCCTTTTTCTTCCGAATCATCCGTGCCTCATTCTCACAACGGCGCAAACAGCTTGCAAACCCACTGTCAAGCGAGTTAGGTTTACAGAAAGAAGCAATTAAAAACGCGCTTTCGGCAATAGGCTTGAAGCCGACGTCGCGGGCAGAAGAATTAACACTGGAGGACTTTGCAGAGCTTTATAAAATCGTTAAGTAGGGGCGAACTGCGTTCGCCCGCAAAACCGCACACAACACAATCTCGCCTGACAGAGCAATATTAAGGAGATATTATCATGACAACATTAGAGGCAATTAAAAATCGCACAAGTTATCGCGGAATATTCGAGGATACTGCAGTTCCGCGGGAGGATTTAAGAAAAATCATGGAGGCGGGCTTAGCTGCGCCGTCCGGCTGCAATACCCAGACCACAAGCCTGATTGCCGTTGATGAGCCGCAGCTTTTGCGGAGACTTAACGAGGTAACGGAGTTAGAAACACCCGCAACCGCAACCGCGATGATTTGCGTGCTTGCTCAAAAGCTCATAGCATACCGTGACCGCAGCTTTTACGTTCAGGACTACTCGGCTGCGATTCAAAATATGCTGCTGGCAATCGTGGAACTGGGTTATCAGAGCTGCTGGTACGAGGGGCAGATTACCGACGAGGACAAAATCGGGCGGAAAATGGCAGACATTTTGGGCGTACCCGAGGAATATGAGTTGGTGTGTTTTTTGCCTGTCGGAATTGCCGCAGAAAGCTTAAATTATGCCGTGAAAATGCCGTTTGAGCAGCGGGCGTGGTTTAATGGATTTGGTGCAAAATCATGAAAATACTCGGAATCGAAACGTCCTGTGATGAAACCGCTTGTGCCGTTGTCGAAAACGGCAGAAAAACACTGTCAACCGTTATAGCTTCACAGGTTGACGAACACCGCTTGTACGGCGGGGTTGTGCCGGAGATTGCCTCGCGCAGACATTCGGAGTGCATTGCGCAGGTCTGTGAAGAAGCACTCAAAAAAGCGAATTGCAAACTTGATGAAGTTGACGGCGTTGCGGTGACTTTTGCGCCCGGTTTAATCGGCGCGCTGCTTGTCGGTGTCAACTTTGCGAAGGGGCTTGCATTAGCCGCAAACAAGCCGCTGATTCCCGTGCATCATATTAAGGGTCACGCAGCCGCGAATTATTTAGCTTACCCCGAATTAGAACCTCCTTACCTGTGTTTAGCGGTTTCAGGCGGTCACAGCCAGATTATGGAAGTGAAAAGTTACACGGATTTTTCCTTGCTCGGACGCACGATTGACGACGCGGCAGGCGAGGCTTTCGATAAAGTCGCACGGTCGCTCGGTTTTCCGTACCCCGGGGGGATATATATTGACGAAGTTGCAAAAAACGGTGATAAAAATAAATACAGCCTGCCCTACCCTAAAACGCAGAATGAGTTAGATTTCAGCTTCTCGGGACTTAAAACCGCTGTAATTAACTTGATTCACAACACAGAGCAGCGCGGGCAGAAGCTGCCTTCAATGGAAACACTTGATAAAAGCGCGCTTGCCGCGAGTTTTCAGCATACAGTCTGCGATATTTTATGTACAAAGCTTGTAAAGGCGGCAGAGTTGACAGGGCATAAGAAGATTGCGCTGACAGGCGGTGTCGCGGCGAATTCCGGGCTTCGCGATATGATTGCCGGGCGTGCGGAAAAAATAGGCGCGGAAATATTTATACCGCCGTTGCCGCTATGCGGAGATAATGCCGCAATGATTGCGGCGCAGGGGTTTTACGAGTTTTTGGCGGGAAATACGGCAGACATGAGCTTGAATGCGCGGGCTAACGGGGATTTGTGACACAACAAGGCGGCTTTGAAAGCCGCCTTGTTTCTATTTATATGTATTGCAATCTTTGCAAAAAGTGACGGATTTTAAATTAGTAGCTCCGCACTTCCTGCACAACCATGTGGGTGCGTTTGAATGAGAATCGTTGATACTTGAGAGTTTTTTCATTTGAGAACCATAATTCTTATGTGTTCTATCTCCAATAATGTTACCTTGTATCGTTGAAATAACACAGAGCGTAACATATAATATTCCATAAATCCACCCTCCCGGCGCGACCGAGAAATTAAGTTCGTCTTCAAAATGATTTAAAAATAAAATGTTTGCAAAGACATGTACAACAAAAAGGCTCACTCCTACTATGCTGTTTATAAATATACTGTATTGGGTGTTTAAATCGGGATTTGAATTTTTAATTATCCGAATACCGATAATTAAAGGAAATATTAAAGTAACAATATTCAACAAAATAAGTAAAAAAACACCGTCTCCATCAACATCAAACTCCACATAATAATTAAACGTCCCGCTATCATAATACCCCGCAAATTCAGATTCTATATAAGTGCAACGACCTGTAATTGTGTTAAATCCTGTAATATCTAATCTTCCTATGTAACTCCGATAATCTTCCAAATACGTAAACATCGGCGCGGCAAATGTGAGTATGCACAGTATTATCGGTATGATTACAGAAACGAGCCTAAGCGTTGATTTGTTTTTAAATAAATTCGGTGCATTTATATTTGGTGAATTTATCGTTCGCTGTGCTGTTTGCTCCTGTCTGTATTTTTCCGTCCCTACCCCGCAATGAACGCAAATAAGAGCCTCGATGTCAATTTCTTTTCCGCATTTTGAGCAAAACATATTACCCTCCAAAAATATTATTGAATTTCCTCGAAAACTCTAATACTGCATCAACACAGGATTTTGAAATACAACATTTAAATTTCCTCCCTTGTAGGGAACGGATTTATCCGTTCCGGAACGCATGAATGCGTTCCCTACAGCATTGGTGTAAAATAGTTTTCGAGGGTTCTCATTTATTATAACACACAAAAACAAATATTGCAAGTAATAATTACTTGCAATATTGCTTATTTAATTATTTGCTGTTTGCAGTTACAATTAACATATAAAAGGAGGTGCGATTATGTTTGTTGTACGCAAACCTGAAAGTTTTAACAAAACCATAAGAATGCCTGATGATTTAATAGAAAAATTAGAAAAACTCGCTTTTGAAAAGGATATATCGTTTAATCAGTTAGTTGTTCAATGCTGTAATTACGCGCTCGAAAACATAGGAGAACCCCCCGACTGATAAACAATCGGGGGGGTAGCTTAATTGACAGAATTGGGCATTTATGTTACAATTACCATGTCGTTGACTCTCTCCGACAGGAGGAGGTGAGCTAATGGGCTACATATTATCTTTCTTCACGGCGGTTATGGCAAGATTAGTCGGTGAACGGCTAAGCAAATGGTTAGACCGACGTAAGCGCAACGACTAACCTAAATGAATACCCGAGAGTTGGCGCTCTCGGGTATTCGCTCGCATGAGCTAATGAACTGTTAATTATCTTCTTCGCGTACATTATAACACAAAGAATTCGTTTTGTCAAGGCTTTTTTAAGTCCTCTTTATCGTCCTCACGCTCACCACTGTATCTATCGCTTCGACCTTCGCCGCGAGCCCGTGCTCATAACCCCTGACATCAAGCACAGTGTATGCGTAATCTTTTTTAGACTTGCTCTCCATGTTCTCAATGTTCGCCTTTGCGTCTGCCATGACCTTGGTTATCTGCGTAATCACGCCGTCAACGTTCTTGTGAATCACGCAAATCTTGGCGTCGCCCGTCATATTCATTGTCAAGTTCGGGAGGTTTACACTATTTGTAATGTTGCCGTTTTCAAGGAAATCAATAAGCTGCTGTGCCGCCATGACCGCGCAGTTGTCCTCGCTTTCTGGCGTTGACGCGCCGAGGTGCGGGATTGCGATTACTCCTTCGACATCAATCAGCACATCAGTCGGGAAGTCGGTCACATAGCAGCTCATTCCGCCGCCCTTCAGCGCGGCTATTACCGCCTCGTCGTCAACTAAATCGGCGCGCGCGAAGTTGAGAATCCGCACGTGCTTCTTCATGACTGCGATAGACTCCGCGTTCACCATGTTCTTTGTGTCGGGGGTTGAGGGTGCATGAAGCGAGATATAATCGCAGTTCTCGAAGATTTCACGCGGGGTTTTTACGTAATTCAACTTCCTTGAAAGGTTCAGCGCGCCGTCAACAGACAGGTAGGGGTCGCAGCCGTAAACCTCCATGCCGAGACTTGCGGCGGCATTCGCGACCATTGCGCCGATTGCGCCAAGCCCGATTACGCCGAGCTTTTTGCCTTTAATTTCCGCGCCGACGAACTGCGCTTTACCTTTTTCCACAAGCGCCGGAACCTCATCACCCTTGCCTTTGAGGGTTTTGCACCACTCGCGGGCGGCGTGAACCGGGCGGCTTGACAGGAACAATGCGGCGATTACAAGCTCCTTAACGCCGTTGGCGTTTGCGCCGGGCGTGTTGAACACCACGATGCCTTTTTCGCTGCACTTGTCAACAGGTATGTTGTTCGTGCCGGCGCCGGCTCTCGCGATTGCGCGCAGCCCGTCGTTCAACGCAAATTCATGCATTGAAGCGCTACGCACCATGACGGCTTTCGGGTTCTCGATTTCTGTGCCGATATTGTATTTATTCTTGTCGAATAAATCCGTGCCGCAAGCGGCGATTTTGTTTAAAGTTAAGATGTTGTACATTTTAGGTAAGCCCTTTCCGCACAAATGTGCTTTTAAATAACGTTTTCCCGTTCACGAGGTTTATTGCAAAGTTGCGTTTTCCTCAAATTTTTTCATAAAATCAACAAGAGCCTGTACGCCTTCTGCCGGCATAGCGTTATAAATCGAAGCCCTCATGCCGCCGACGGAGCGGTGTCCACCGAGGTTTACAAGCCCTGCGGCTTTCGCGCCGGCGATGAATTTTTTGTCGAGTTCTTCGTTTCCGGTAACAAAAGTTACGTTCATCAGCGAGCGGTCTTTTTTCACCACGGGATTGCTGAAAATTTTCGAGGAGTCTATTGCATCATACAGAATCGCCGCTTTCTTCTCGTTATGTGTTTTCATAGCGGAAAGCCCGCCCTTCTCTTTTATCCACTCCAGCACTAATTTGCACATATAAATCGAATAGGTCGGCGGAGTGTTGTAAAGCGAGTTGTTATCATCGTAAATCTTGTACTGAAGCATTGTCGGGGTTTTGGTTTCAGATAAATCGCGGATTAAATCCTCGCGTATAATTACAATTGTCACGCCGGAGGGACCCATGTTCTTTTGGGCGCAGGCGTAAATCAAGCCGTATTTCGACACATCGACCGGCTCGGAAAGAATACAGCTCGACATATCGGAAACAAGAGGCACACTGCCTGTTTCCGGCAGTTTCCAAAACTTTGTCCCGAAAATAGTGTTATTTTCGCAGATGTGAAAATAATCTGCGTTTTTATTAAATGTTGAGCTGTCGAGTTCGGGAATATAAGAAAAAGTTTTATCTTTAGAGCTGGCAATAAGATTCGCTTCGCCGTATTTTTTCGCTTCACTGAAGGCTTTCCCTGCCCACTGCCCCGTCACCACGAAGTCTGCGGTACCTTTTTGCATTAAATTGAGCGGAACCATCTCAAACTGCATATGCGCGCCGCCCTGAATGAACAGGATTTTATAGTTAGCGGGAATCGCCATTACCTCGCGGAGCAGGTCTATACATTCGTTATGAACCGCCTCGTACTCCTTGGAGCGGTGCGACATTTCCATGACCGACTGCCCCGAGTTGCCGTATGTAAGCAGTTCCGAAGCGGCTTTTTTCAAAACTTCCTCCGGCAAAACTGCCGGACCTGCGCTAAAATTATAAACTCTCATATGTGCCTCCTGTTTCTTTATTAGACTTTTTGCGCTTTTTTCCTCGCCTGACACCAAAAATCCTGCATTAAAATTTGTCTGCTGTTTGGTGCAGGGGTAATAATATCAATCATAACATAAAATTCTTGCAATTGCAAGAATTTTATGTTACAATGAATGCAGGAAGTGACATTATGAAAAAAAATATATTAACAATCAGCGATTCAAAAAATTTCCACTATGTAATACAAGCGATTTTTAAAGGGCGGCACGCGGTTTTCACGGCGGAAACCGAAAGCGATGCCCTGTCTGCGCTTGCCGCGGAAAAAATAAACTTAATCATCTTGACCCCTTCCCTCAAGGCAGGGCTTAAACAGCAGAGCAGCTTTAAGTTTCTTGAGGGGCTTCGCGCTTCCGGAAAGAAATTCGCGGATACACCGGTGATTTTAGCCGCGTCGAACGTTACGTCTGCCGTGATTTCAAAAGCGCAGAAAAATAAAGTTTCCGAGATTATAAAACTGCCGTTCGACCCCATAGTTCTTGACAGCAAAGCAGAAGAAACACTGCTCAAATTCTCGCATCCCCGCGAGCATCCCGACGTTATCACCGGGCTGCCCAAAAAATACATGGGCGAACTCACCATAGCGGAGCTTCTCGCCGAAGGCAAAAAAGGTACGCTGCTCATGATTGACCTCGACCACTACAGCTTCGTCTGCACGAGCGTGACCGATAAGACGTTGATTACCTGCCGAAATATAATTCAAGAGGAAATAGAGGACAAGGACAAGGCGGTCCTTGCGGTGATGAAAGGCGGCGGTTTTCTGTTGTTCGTGCCTGATTTGCGTGATAAAGAGAAGATTTTGGATTACGCGGCACGGTTAATTGAAAAAATTCTTGAACGCATAAAAGACGAGAAAATTTATGTTTCCATCGGGCTCGCGGTGTCGGAGCGGCATGGTAAAAACTATGAGGACTTGTGCTTTGCCTGTGACCGCGGCTTAGGCGAAGCCCGCAAACACGGGAAAAACATGGCAAAGTTTTATAGCTGGTGATTTGATTTTAGGAGAAAGCCCATGAAAAACGTATTAATAGTCGGCGAGAATATAAAAGAAATAAACAAGCTCAGGCGAGTTTTCGGCTTTGAATTCAAGGTCAGCGCAACGAATTCTCCCGAGAACGCTTTAAACATACTGCAAAATAAGACAACCGGTCTCGCTATTTATCATGCGGGCGCGGATTTAAGCCTGCTGTTCGATTTTTACAAAAAGCTTCGCCGAAGCACCGCGACGGAGAACTTGCCGCTTCTGGTAATTACCGATACAACGGTTTTGAAGATACTAGGCGAAACCGTCGAGATGGCGAGAACAGCGGTGATAGCGGATAATCTCAGCGAGGATGAAATGAGCGGGGTAATAAATTCGATGCTTTCTTGAACAAACAAATTGTTTCGGCTGTTGTTATTTCTTGGTAATTCCTAAATAGACTTCTCGCTTAGGGTTACGCAAGAAGTCTAATATATCTTTCGTCATAATACAAGCAAAACAAGCATATAATTCATCAATTACGGACGAGATAACCTTGCGGCTGCTGCGGCAGCGCTCCGGCTCATCGACTTGTCCATAGTTTCGGAGGGGGATTGTATGTTTGTTTTAACTTTATCGAAAAAGCGCGCGCTGAGAGCGACGCTGGTGATTTTGGCGGTTTTTATCGGGGCAGCCGTCGGGATTGCGGCGGTGTTCACTTCCATCAACACGGGAGCGGCGGAAACACTGCTTCCAATCTACTCGGTAGACAGACCCGACAATAAGATTTCGCTGACATTTGACTGTGCGTGGGGGAACTCTAATACCGACGAATTGCTCGCAATTCTTGAAGAACACGGCGTTTACGCTACGTTTTTCGTGACGGGCGAATTTGTGGATAAGTTTCCCGACGATGTGCGGCGAATCCACGCAGCAGGGCACGAAATAGCGAATCATTCCGATGCCCACCCGCGGATTCGCGGCATGAATCTTAACCGGCTGATTGAGGACACGCGCGAAGCTGAGCGGAAAATAATGCTCGTAACAGGTGAGCGCCCTACGCTTTACCGTTCGCCGTACGGTGAATACGACGAGAACTCGATTAAGACAATCGAGGGGCTTGGTTACAAGTTTATTCAATGGTCAGTGGACAGCATAGACTGGCAGGAACCCGACCCTGCAACGATTATCAAGCGCATTATGGATAAAACCGTTCCGGGCTCAATCCTGCTGTTCCATAATGACTTGGAAAACACCGCGCAGGCACTGCCGGAAGTGCTCACAAGGCTGCGGCAGGCGGGCTTTGAGTTCGTGAGAACCGGCGAACTTATTTACATGGAGGATTACACAATCGACCATGCGGGTAAGCAAATCCGCGAAGTCCGGACGATTATTCCTGCAGGCGGCGAGCTTGACGCATACCCTGCGCTTACCGAGGCGGTTGAGATTCTGCTTGAGAGATTGTCCTATGAAGAAATCGCAGCCCTGCGCGACGGCGTTGCAGCAGGTGAGGGAATCCCCGCAGCTGTCGCGGTAAGAATCACACCGCACCTTTCAACAGCGCAGCTCAACGCGCTTTCAGAGCTTACGGCAGCGCAAGCGGAGGCAATCGCGGCTTCAATATTAGGTGAAACAGGCACAGACCCTGCGACCGGCACATTGCCCGAAGGCTGGGCTGACATGGAGGGCTGGGACGAAGCAAAGGACGGTCATCCCGAAGATGCGGTGCCGAGCAGGGAAGAAGAATTAAATATACCGAATTTAGACGAGCTGCTTGAAGGCGGGCAGACCGAGCATAATTTTGAAAATCCGGCTGCCGCAGGCGATACCGAAATGCCGAACTTAAGCGAACTGCTCCGGGAACTCGAAGAAAAGGGATGAGTTTTGTAATATTATAATCGTTT
>JAITFV010000326.1 GCA_031281115.1 Oscillospiraceae bacterium
TAAAAACCACCCCGGCACTTCGTGCCACCCCTCCAAAGAGGGGAATTAGGCACTGCGAAATTAACAGGAAATTCCCCTCCATTGGAGGGGTGGCGGCGAAGCCGACGGGGTGGTTTCTACGGCAACCTGCGCTTAAATATATATTAGCCTTATACTATTATTTGATTTTCATTTTATTTATCATCACCTTTTATGCTTTTCATTCTTTCTTCCATTTCTTTACCTCTTTGTAAGAAAGCTTGCTTGTATGGGTCGTTATTATTATTTTTATCAGACTCACTTGCTATCGATGCTAACCCAACAATGACTCCTAAAATCAAGCCACCAATTATACCGAATGTGCCGTTCTCAAATATGGCGCTACTTATAAAAAAACCAACAATAGCTCCTATGACCCCAAATATTAAACAAGATATTAAATATACCATACAATATACCCTCCCAAATTCAAATTTAACGTTTACACACCATGTATTTGTATTGTATCACAATAAATGTGTATTGTCAATATACATATATGCATATTAATTCACTTTATATTTAATGTAAATCACGTTAAAATAGATTTAGGGGTGATTTACATGAAAAAAGAATTTTCTGAAAGTTACAGAAAACTCGGATTAAATATCAATTTTTATAGACGGGATAAAGGTTTATCGCAAGAGATATTGTCAGAATTAATAAATATTAATGAAAGAGGTCACATATCAAGAATCGAAAACGGTCATTCTGCGCCCTCGCTTGACGTTGTTTTCGGTATAGCAAAGGCATTAGACATCCCTGTTTACAGATTGTTTGAATTTAGAGAATAGCAAAACTTAAGGGGCGGTAATCCGCCCCCTTTATTTATTGCTGTTTTTATTTTTGATTGTTTTTCCAATCTTCAAATTCTTTCATAACATCTTCAATATCGCTTCTTTCCATTTTTGCTCTTGTTTGAGCGATTTGCATAGAAATTGATTCAGGGTTAGATTGAGCTATTAATAAAGCTATCAGCTTTTCCTTTTCTCCGTGTCTTGTATCAGTTTGAGCCATTTCGCCACCTCCTTGAATTTAATTGTATCAACTTTTAATATCTCTGTCAAGCGTTCATATCAAATTCCTGTTTTCCATCGCCCGCACTAATGTTACATCATCTGCGAACTCCAAACTCGCCCCCACAGGCAGCCCGTAAGCCAACCGCGAAACCTTAATCCCCATAGGTTTAATCAGCCTGCTTATGTAGCTCGCTGTCGCCTCGCCCTCGACCGTAGGATTCGTTGCCATAATGACCTCGCCAACGTCGCCGGAAAGCCGCGTCATCAGCTCCTTCATGCGAATCTGCTCGGGTCCCGTCCCGTCCATCGGCGAGAGCAGCCCGTGCAGAACATGATACACGCCCTCAAAACCGCCTGCGCGCTCAATCGCGGTCACGTCACGCGGCGATTCCACCACGCAAATAATGTTTTTTCCGCGCCGTCCGTCAGTGCAAATCACGCAGGTTTCTTTTTCGGTGAAGTTTTGGCAGACGCTGCAACAGCGCACGCTTTCACGCGCAGAAACAAGCGTATTCGCGAAATGCTCAACATCTTCGCTTTGCATATTAAGCACGTGATAAGCTAACCGCTGCGCGGTTTTCATGCCGATACCCGGCAGCTTCGCGAACTGCTCGGCGGCGAGAATCAAAGGCAGAGGGGTGTATTCAGCCATTTATTTTTCCTTTCGTCCCAGCAAATAATCAGCAGACATATTAAAAAATCCGCTGTCATATTATTTTTTCGTTTCGTCTTCTTTCTCTACATTGCTGCCGCCGAGTTTAACATAAATCTCGTCAATAACTTTTTTTAAAGTTTCTACGTTGTCTGTGTCAAGCAAACCCTTTACTAATGCGATGCTTGCAAATAATTCATTATTCGTTGCCATGATTTCCTCCTTTTCTATCAAAACCCCATTCCGGGTATATTAAGCCCTCCCGAAATCTTCTCAATCTCTGCCGCGCTCTCTTCATCGACTAACTTAATAATTGCATTAACACCTGCGATGACAATATCCTCCAAGTCCTCGGGTGCTTCGGGGTCGATGAGTTCGGGCTTGATTTTCACGGATTTCAACTCATGTGCGCCGGTCATGACAAGCTCAATCATACCGCCGCCTGCCGTTGTACTCCATTCACGCTCGGCAAGTTCAGCTTGCTTCGCGCCAACCTGCTCCTGCATTTTCTGCGCCTGACGAATCATGTCGTTCATGTTTCCGGCGCCTTTGTTCTGGTATTCTTTTGGCAATCTCGCTTTCAACGCTCTTTTACCTCGATTCCTTTTAATTTTAATGTGTTTTTGAATTGTGTGATTTTATCGGTTTGCAAAATATCACCCCAGCCGGGAGCAAGCACAACAGGCTCGGGAGGTAATTCCGCTGTAGGGCGTGACGCCCCCGGCACGCCGTCCAACTCCTGCCTTGTCAGCGGTGCGCCGTCTAACTCCTGTCTTGTCATCGGTACTCTGTCCGGTGGCTCGGGGGGCAATTCCGGTTCTTGGAAAGATACCGCTGTAGGGCGTGACGCCCCCGGCACGCCGTCTAACTCCTGCCTTGTCATCGGTGCGCCGTCTAACTCTTGCCTTGTCATCGGCACACTGTTCAACTGTTTCGGTTCTGCTTGCGGAACGTCTCCTGTATTTGACGAAGTGCGGGCATCGCGCCCTGCACACATCTCAATTACGCACAACTCCGCGACAAGCTTTTTATCCCGGCTGCGCGATATGCGCTCGTAATACTCCTCAAGCGTGTTAAGGCACTTCATGATTCCCGGAAGCTCATACTTCTCCGCGAACCGCCGGTAATCGCCGGTTTCCTCCGGCAGCCATGAGATTAAATCTGTTTCGTCAGGCATAAGCTTCAGCAGCATTAAATTACGATAATGTCCAATTATCTCGCCCAAAAACCTGCCCATATCCTTTGACTGCTCGTGCAGATAATTTATAATCTTAAGCGCGTTTGCAGGGTTTTGCGCAAGAATTGTTTCCGAAATCCCGAAAACGTGCTCGCTCCCTGCAACTCCGGCGGCTTCGCGCACGACTTTTCCTGTAATTTCATTATCGTGAGAAATGCAGGTTTCAAGCAGACTTAAAGCATCTCTCATGCCGCCGTCCGATAACCGCGCAATGAGTTCCGCCGCGTCGTCGGTAATGCTCACGTTTTCGGATTCTGCGGCGTTTTTGAGCGCGGCTGCACAATCCCGCATATTTACCCGCTTGAACTCAAACCGCTGACAGCGCGACAGAATCGTCGCGGGGACTTTGTGATTCTCGGTTGTCGCTAAAATAAAAACAACGTGAGCGGGCGGCTCTTCAAGCGTTTTGAGCAGCGCGTTGAACGCGCCCGCGCTCAGCATATGCACCTCGTCTATAATAAACACGCGGTATTTAAGGCTTACGGGAGCGTAGTGCGTCTGCTCGCGCAGAATACGAACGTCATCAACGCCATTGTTGGAAGCCGCATCGATTTCACTTATATCCGTTGCGCCCTTTTCGGTTTCCAAGCAGGCTTCGCATTTTAAGCAGGGGTTGCCGTCTTCGGGATTCATGCAATTGAGTGCTTTTGCTAAAATCCGCGCACACGTAGTCTTGCCCGTGCCGCGTGAACCTGTGAACAGATATGCATGGACGGTTTGATTATTTTGTATTTGATTTTGAAGAGTGCGCGTGATATGTTCCTGCGAAAAAACGTCCTTGAACGTTTCAGGACGATATTTCCTGTATAAAGCTAAATAAATAAGACCACCCCTGTATTAGACTTCTTGCGTAACTCGTTCGCGGAGGAATTTGCTGCCTAAATCTTCCTTACGGGCGCAAGCTGAACCGCAACACAAGCCGCTGACCGCTTAATGCTGCTCGGTTCCCCGCCTGACATGGTTCGCAGGGCGGCCTTGCGCGGGGCTTGAACCCGTAAGCAAGATTTAGGAATTGTTAATTGTCCGTCAATATCTCATCAGTGCAATGAATGCTTTCGCTCTGTTCACGATAATGCGGTCGTTATCGTATGTAAGATGGCTCATAGCCTTGTTGATTTCCACCCACTTGATTTCAGAAATTTCTCCCACCTGCGGGGAAATCTCGCGGCTTTTCGCCTTGGCTACAAAGTAAACAACTGTCTTTTGTGCATCGCGCCGCGGTGAAAACGTCACGGTTTCGCGGAAGCCGGTGTCTACGAAAACGTCAAGCCCTGTTTCCTCCTTTATTTCGCGTACTGCGGTTTCCAGCTCGGTTTCGCCCTCCTCAATGTGTCCTTTCGGGAACGACCAGTATCCCGATTTTACGTGCCTAATCAGTAAAATTTCAGTGTTACCGTGAAATTTCCTGTAAACTATGGCGCCGCATGACTTCTCGTGCGTCACATTTATCCGCCCTTTCCGATATTTTGACTATTTGGGAACTCCCAAATACATATTATATCCAGTATAGCATATTTTTTGCAATTTGTCGAGAGGAAAATTGCTTTTTTAAAAATCTCGTGATATAATAGTACTATGAATCATTATTCTATCCCTACAAAGTCAGTCTCAGATATTATCCGCACGAACACCCTGACATTCTTCAACCTGCTCAATCTCTGCCTTGCTGCGGCAGTTTTTTGGACGGGTGAATATCAAAACATGCTTTTTATGGGCGTTGTTGTTTCTAATACTCTCATAGGCATATTTCAAGAACTGCGCGCAAAGCGTGTTATAGACAAGCTTTCATTGATTCATCAGGCTAAAGCGAAAGTCATTCGCGGCGGCAAAACTATTGAACTGAACATAGCGAAAATAATCCCCGGCGATGTAATAATCCTCGGTGAAGGCTGTCAAATTCCTGCCGATTGTGAAATTATAAACGGCGAAATCGAAGTAAACGAAAGCCTTTTAACCGGAGAAAGCGAGCCTGTCATTAAAAAAATCGGCGATTCGCTGCTTGCCGGCAGTTTCGCAGTCTGCGGCGAAGCCTGCGCAGCTGTTCGCAGGGTCGGCGAGGAAAACTTCGTTTATTCAATTATGAAAGGCGCGAAATATCTTAAAGCTCCTGTCTCTGAAATGCGCACAGCTACCGCAAAAATCGTGAAAGGTCTCGCTGCTTTTATTATACCTATGGGGCTTGTTATGCTTGCAAAATCTGTATGGGTCACGGGTGAGGAACTTCCTCAAGCTGTAAACAGCACGGTTGCGAGTGTACTCGGAATCATTCCGCAAGGTCTGATTCTGCTGACCGGTGCGGTCATGGCGGTGAGCGTTGTCCGGCTTTCGCGGCACAAAGCCCTCGCCCGTAATCTGTACTGTGCGGAAACTCTCGCACGGGTCGATGTGCTCTGCCTTGATAAAACCGGCACACTGACAACAGGCGAAATGAACGTGGAAAAAGTAATCCCGCTTGCAGGAATGGGACTGCGCGGGATTGAAGACGCGCTTTGCGCTTTAATGCAGGTTCTGCCCGATATAAACCCCACAGCTGCTGCAATCCGCAAAGCTTATAACCGCGA
>JAITFV010000123.1 GCA_031281115.1 Oscillospiraceae bacterium
CAGACGAAAGCTGTAACATTAAATGATTTGATTAACAGCTAAATGTAGTGGTCGTGTTAGTCAAGCAGATAGGCAGAAAAGAATATTTGAAAGAGCTTTCAGACAGCACGGACAAAGGCAGCCGTATAAAACTAAATAAAATCGACTATTATTTACAAACACTCCGAGCATACGGCACAAGAGCGGGCGAACCTTTTGTCAAGCATATTGACGGCGATATTTGGGAACTTCGACCCCTGCGTGACAGATTTTTCTTTTTCGGTTGGCAGGGTAACAACTTCATACTGCTTCACCACTTTGTCAAGAAAACCCAAAAGACACCCCCGAAAGAAATTGAACAAGCCAAACGCAACCTTAAAGATTTTATTGAAAGGAGCAAGGAAAATGAGAAATAAAGTTATATCGCCTATTGGTGACGATTGGGGCGAACTCCGCGAAACCCTGCTTACTCCCGAAGAAAGAATGGAAACCGATATAAAAGTAGCCCTTTTGGGCGAGATTATCAACGCACGGCAGTCTAACGGCTTGACACAAAAGGAGCTTGAAAGCATCAGCGGTGTAAAACAGCCTGTTATAGCGCGATTGGAACGCGGGAGCACCGACCCGCAGCTTTCCACACTTATAAAAGTTTTAGCACCGCTCGGCAAGACACTTGCCATTGTTCCGCTTGACAGAAAAGCACTTTGATGTTATAATATTTTCAGGCGGCAAGCAAAAAGCCCCCTTTCGAGGGCTTTTAGGAAATGCACCATAATTTTGTTTTGATTTATTTTAGTGTTTATTTGGTGTTTATTATCACCAAAAATCGTTGAAAATTAGTTAAGGCTACTTAACTAATGCGACCGAGAAAGCGTGTATTAATGCGGATTAGCGCAGATTGCTTAAAACTACATTAAACGCTTGGGATTATTCAAATCCTGTCATCTCGACGCTGTTATTTTGCCGTGAATCCGCTTATAAAGCGGGTTTGCGGTTTTTGATTTTCGGGGTTATTAACAGTATAAGCTCTTTTAGCGGGCGGTGGTTGTTCTTGACAAAATTTGACGGTCATGGTATACTCGTATTAAACAATTTCGCCAAGTCAAAACGCCGCATATATGCGTTTTTGATGAAGAAAGGATTTAATGAAAATATGAAAAAATGTGTTCTTTCCTTGATTCTGACGCTTTCGCTCAGCCTCGCTCTTGTCCCCGCTGTTATACTTAAAGCTTCAGCCGGCACCTTTACTCCTGTAACCGGTCGGGACATGGCGGAACGGCTCGGGCTCGGCATAAACATAGGCAATACCTTAGAGGCGCGTCCGTGGACGGGGAGTGAACCGCTCGCCAATCCTTTGGACGCGGAAACCATATGGGGTGCGCCGAGAATTGAGAAGTGGCACTTTGAGGCAATCGCTGTGAAAGGTTTCAGCAACGTGCGCATTCCCGTGTCGTGGGAGCCGCACATGGACAGAAACGGCAGAATCTCACCCGCGTTCATGAGCAGGGTTCAGCAGTGTGTTGACTGGGCTTTGGAGGCGGGGCTTATTGTCACGCTCAATACTCACCACGAAGACGCTCTCTACGACCTTATGCTCACCGACTACGAAGGGGCGAGAAGCTGGCTTTTGGGTGTTTGGACACAGGTTGCAGACCGTTTTAAGGATTATCCCGAAACGCTCATCTTTGAACCGATGAACGAGCCGCGCCCCGGCAGAACCGGCTGGTACTGGTGTTATACGCGCTACGAGGCAGAAATCCCGATTTTGATGGAAACATCGAATAAACTCAACCGTGACGCGCTCGCGTTAATCCGCGGAAGCGGCGGCAACAACGCGCAAAGGATAGTCGCGCTCACAGTCGTACAGGCAGACCCCAATCTGCTCTACCTTTACGAACACCCCGCAGATGACCCTTATACCATGGTCGGTGTTTTCTTTTATCCCGCGACTGCTGCGCTTGAGAAAAATGCCCTTGAGCAAATCAAAGCCGCTCTTGACAAGGGGATTCCGGTAGTTATAAAGGAAACCTCGCCGATTGAAAGAACGGGTGCAGGCGCTTTAACCTGGAGCCGCAACACCTATGAAGAGCTTGCCGCGCTCGGTGTTCCGTCTATGTGGTGGAATTGCACGGGTTATAACGACGATGAACTTTTTATCCGCGCAACCGGCGTATGGAACGACCCGCTCGTGAATATCTTCTTCACCGCTTACGGCGAAAGGCCGGGACCAAGCATGACGCCTCCTCCGCCACCATTGCCGTATCTGCTTGACGGAATCCCCAACGGCACCGAGTTTACATTCTGGAATAATATCAATCCGGGCGCACTTGATAACGCAGGGAAAATGGTCGTGGAGTACGAGGGTTCGATTCACAACGCATATGCTTTCACGCGGTTTACGTCGCAGTGGGTACAGTTTGATAACGGGCATGACCGCATTACCGCAGAACCCGGTAAAATCATCTTCGATATACGCGGGCTTGCCGGCGGTACGCTGGGAATCGGGATGTGGGTCGCGGGCGATTCCTCGAAAGTTACCCGTATTTATCTTGACACGTGGGAGGGTTCGGGAGAAATTTCGGAATTTTCCACGGCAGACGCGCTTAATATTTTGCGTTATATTGCAGGTTTGATTACACTAAGCGCCGAACAGCAGAGCAGATATGATATGAACGGCGACGGTAAAATAGATACAAGCGACGCGCTGATGATGCTTTCAAAAGTCGCAGGAGTTTATACTGTTATCCATTTAAGAAATGGATAACAGGGTTCCGCTCTGTTAGACATATGAAGTCTATTGATTATAGATACAAAATGTAGGGAACGACGCCCTACTGTTGATATTATAGCCTAAATAAAACATAAAACCCGCTGTAAGGCGGGTTTTTCTTGCTATAAAACTCGGATGCCTGTATAAAAGCTATCCAGATAATATTTTGCCGTAATATCAATTTCTCTTACAGTTTCGCCCGGCATACGGCAGCTAATCATAATTCCGTCCCCGATGTAAATCCCGCCGAACGTTGCTCTTTCGCCGGTTTCGGAAAAGAACACCAAATCTCCCGACATAAGCTCGGATACCGAACCGATTTTATTACCCATTACCGCCTGCTCTTGAAGACCGCGTGGACTGTTGGCGTAACCGTTTTGCCGCAGAACATAGTGAATAAACCCCGAGTTATCGAAACCTTCGTCGGGAGTGCTCCCGCCGTCGGCAAACGGAGTCCCCAGCAAAGACTGCGCCGTGAGCACGATTTGATTCTCCTCAAACGGCATAACCGAAACACCGCCGTTCGTCTCTGTTATGAGCGATGAGCTTCGCTCAATACGTTCGGAGGGTTTGGGCGGATTGTCAAGGTTTTCCGTGCCGGTGCCGCTTGGTGCAGGGTATTCATACCCGCCGTACTCGCTGCTCACGCCGCAGCCCGCAGGCAGCGCAGCAAATATAAACAGCAAAACCCATACTGTAAGCGTTTTTTTCATAGTTATGACCATTCCTTCCTCTTGAGACACAAACCGCAAACGAGTTGCACAAGAAGTCTAATGGAAACCGTATAATACGTCTGTATTCTTATTCTAACATATATTGTACGAAATTTCAAGCTTTATTTAATTACAAATTAATCACAAAATTCGACTTTCTTATTTTTTCACAAAATTTTCTTAATATACTATTTTAATTTTACACGTTCTATGCTATAATTAATTTACTATGATTTATTTTGATAACGCCGCCTCCACAAAACCGTGCAGGGAAGCAGTCGAGGCATTAACAAGCGCACTCGCCGATAATTATTCAAATCCGTCCTCGCTGCACAAGGGCGGGATTCGCGCTGAGCGAACGATTTCGGTCGCTGAAAAGACTATCCTTTCCCGTTTCCCGTCCTGCGGGAACGGCGGGAGCTTGGTTTTCACGTCCGGCGGAACTGAAAGTAATAACTTGGCTCTGTTCGGGTCCCGCGCTCCGCGAGGTGAAAAACAGCGCAAAATCATCACCACTGCGATTGAACATCCGTCAGTCGCGGAACCGCTGAAAGAAATCGAGAAGCACGGCTTCACGGTACTGCGGCTTTCTCCTGTTGCCGGACAGTCTTTCGAGGACAGGATTATTTCCGCTGTTGACCAGGATGTATACCTCATCAGCGTCATGGCTGTCAATAATGAAACCGGTTTCATCATTGATACCGTGCGGATTTACGAAGCTGTGAAAAACCGTTTCCCGAATTGTATCGTGCATACCGACGCGGCTCAGGCTTTCATGAAAATCCCCTTGGACGGCGACTTGATTTCCGTCAGCGCGCATAAAATCCACGGCATAAAAGGTATCGGCGGATTGTTTGTTCGTGATACCGTGCGGCTCAACCCGCAGATTCGCGGCGGCGGGCAGCAGGACGGGCTTCGCTCGGGAACAGAACCCACGGGACTTATTGCATCTTTCGGCGCAGCGGTGGAAAATTACACATATAATCACGCGCATTTCACCGAACTTTCAGAACATTTGACGAAACTTTTAGAGGGTTTTGACGGTGTTAATTATAGGCTTAACAGTCGCGGAAACCTCCCGCATATCATTAATTTTTCTGTAAACGGCGTGAAAAGCGAAATTCTTCTGCACTTCTTTGCAGAAAATGATATATTTATTTCGAGCGGTTCGGCTTGCGCGAGAAACAAGAAAAGCCGGTCTCTGCTTGACTTCGGAGTGTCCGATAAAGATGCGGATTCCGCGCTTCGCCTAAGTTTTTCACAGGCTAACACGACCGAAGAAATAGATAAGTTCGCCGGGGTTTTAGAAGCGGGAATTAAACGATTTAAAAGATATAGTCCTTTAACTTAAAAAGCGTTTCGCTTTTTAAGTTAAAGGGGCTTGCGCTGTTGCGACAGCGCCCGCTGCGCTCACGCAGCGGAAACCCGTTTAAATTGAAACTGTGGA
>JAITFV010000253.1 GCA_031281115.1 Oscillospiraceae bacterium
CCGTTTCAGTCGTATTTTGTTTCAAACTTTATACTGCATACAGCGGAAGCCCGTTAAATTATTTATTAACAGACCTTTCCTAATCTTTAAGCCCCGAAGATTTCATCGTTTCAATGACATTGCTCTG
The DNA here is from genome assembly GCA_031281115.1 of Oscillospiraceae bacterium. GTDB lineage: Bacteria > Bacillota > Clostridia > Oscillospirales > Ruminococcaceae > Ruminiclostridium_E. The sequence continues at coordinate 128 of JAITFV010000253.1, forward strand.
AGTTATTATGAAAATAGCAATCGGCGGAATCATCAGCAGCAAGCCGATAACAGCAGTCGCGCCGAGACGCGGCAAGCCGCCCTGCATGACATATGTAAGTGCAAGCGGCAGCGTTTTTCTGCTTTCTGTAGTGATGTAGAGCATTACAGAATTTGAGTCGTTCCATATATCTCGGAAAGCGAACAGAATCAACGTCAGATACGCCGGTTTTACCGCCGGCATCACAATGAACCACCACGTCGCCCATTCATTTGCGCCGTCTATACGCGCAGCTTCAAGCATCGAATCGTTAACTTGCTCCATGAACTGCTTCATGAGATATAAACCCAATGTCGTTACCATTGCCGGAAGCATTACAGCCCAGTATGTATCAAGCCAGCCAAAACCGGCAATTTGCAGATAGCGCGGCACGTTTAAGATAATAGGCGAGAACATCAGCGCAAGTATAATCATTGTGAAAATAAATTTCCGTCCGGGAAAATTATGTTTTGCGAGCGGATAGGCGGCGAGCGACGCTAAAATGACATGCCCTGCTGTTCCGGCTATACTGATAAACAGGCTGTTAAACAAATATCGCGAGAACGGAACAACCGAGCTTGAAACAGCGTTGGAAAGGTCGGCAAAGTTACGCAGAGTCGGGTTCTGAACGAAGAAAGTCGGCGGGAAGCGCAACAGTTCGCCCATCGGCTTAAACGCTAAGTTGATTGTATAAATCATCGGTGCAGCCATAAACAAAGCAAGAAGCCCGAGGAAAAACAAAACGAAAAAATCACCGGTGCGCGAACGTGTGGCTCTTTTTCCGACACGGCCTTTTAACAACCTACGCATCCTTATTCCCCCTTTGTAAAATAGCTCTGACTAACTGGTTGATTCCGAGCGTTACCGAGAATAAAACTACAGCAATCGCACAGGCGTAACCCAGCTCAAAACGAGGGGCCAAGGCGTAATCTTCCATATGCATAACGAGTGTATGCGCAGAATACAGGGGAGATGGTCTGCCGATGAGTTCCTGGCTGATTGTTCCGACGGCAAATGCGTTTGTAATTTGAATCACCGCACCGAATAAAAGCTGTTCTTTCATAGAGGGCAGCGTAATATGATACAATTCCTGCCAGCGGTTTTTTATTCCGTCTATTGAACCCGCTTCATACAAACTCCTGTCAACACTCTGCAATCCTGCGATAAAAGCGAGGAACGCCGTTCCGAGAGAAAGCCACAGCTGCACGATTATAACTACCATCAGCGTATACTGCGTATCATTACGCCATAAAATCGGCTCGGTGATGAATCCGAAATTCATGAGGAAGGTGTTTAAGAGTCCGTTGGCGTCGGAGGAAAAAATATACTGCCATATAAAATATACGTTTGCTGAAAGGCTGGGCGCATAGAACAGCAGCGTCGCCCAAGCGCGCAGCTTAGGACCTAAGTCGTTAATAAACCACGCGATTAAAAGACAAGCCACATAACTGATAGGTCCCGTGATAAACGCGAACACGAAGGTATTTCGCAGGGAGATTAAAAACACTTCATCGTCCAAAAACAAACGCAGATAATTGTCAAACAGATTTTGCAACGAGAAAAACTGCGGTGACTGCATTACATTGTAACTCGAAAAACTGTAGATTATAGCAATGAAAACCGGAATAACGGTAAGTATAAAGAACAAAACAAGGAACGGCGCTACCATCAGGTATGATGTGCGGTACCTTTTAATTTTCTCCGTCATAGTACCCCCTACCCTTCCAAACCGAGTTCAATACGCTTACGCATAATCTCGGAGTTAATCACTTCTGCGTATTTTCTCATAGCGGCACGAGGCGTTTCGCCGCTTAAAACGATTTCATTAAATGCGTTGGTGATGTGGCGCGTAATAAAGTACGCTCCGGGTACACCGGGCAGTTCTCTGACGTTCTCAAGCGATGTCATAATCGTATCAAGGGAATGTCTGTCCCACGGAATAGATTTTAATGCCTCGACATTAGCGGTGTTATACCGCGCTGACGGCCCGAACATCGCTTCAAGCTCAAGAGCGAAAATTACCTGAATTTCCTCCGACATAAACCACCGGACAAACTCCCAGGCGTTCTCAGTTCGCGAAGGACGGGACGTTGTAATAAACCCGCTCGTGGACGCGATTAACGGCCATGCGCCGGCAGAAGTAATAATCGTGCGGTCAATCGTGCCGTCAGATTGTCTTACTCCCGGCACGGGATACATCGCCCAGTTGCCTTTTATTTCCAAAGCTGCATAATCAAGCATATTATAAAGACTGTAATCATTAATCCCTATCGGCATTTCGCCCGTGCGGAAGCGATTGAAAAAGTCGCTCACCACCGGTGCTCCGTGAAGCGTGAATAAGTTTGTCCATTCGGTAATTGCCGCAATTCCGATTGGGTCGTCAAGAACAGTCGCGCTTAAATCTTCGTTAAAGTACTCCCCGCCGTTTTGCAATACGAAAAGCGGCATTAAATCGCCTGCGGGAGAAACTTGCAGGTTATTAACTCCGAGCGTTCCGATTACGGAGTAGAAATCATCCCATGTTTCAGGAATCGGCAGGTTTAAATCGCGGAATATGTCGGTACGTACAAACATAACCGGAAGCTGCTGAACAACAGGGAAACCATACACTCTGCCATCCCACGAGTTCGGAAGCATTGATGTCGGAGTGAAGCGGCTTTCAAATTCTTCATAATCCGGCATAAGCGTCAAATCAACAGCGGATTCACGCAGACCGAAATCTAACGGATAGCCTTTCGCTATACTTATACAAACATCGGGACCCGTACCCGCGGCGATATTAAAGAACATCAGGTTCTCATTGAAAATGATGTTGTAATTTACTTTAATCCCCGTTTCCGGGGTAAATCGTTCGTCAATCAGGCGCTTGAGCAGTTCGGAGGCATCCTTGCCGTACATACCCCAAACTTCAATCAAATCTTGTTCGGTATCGTCGTAGCTGTTGCCCGCATTTTCCGCGCGGGAGGTGAAAGACGCGAAGAAACGCTGAATAGCAAACCAAATCGAACGGAAAAAGCCCGGGCGTACCGGAGGAAATTCCGTGTCGGGCGGAGCGATGCTTAAAGAATACAGTGTGAGCGGCATTTCCGAAGCAATCAGAATCCAAATAGCAAGGTTTGTTATATTATCTTTAAAGCGCGGCAGGCGGCCCGGGATACTGTCGGGGCGCATGACAAAATCGTGAAGCTGCGATGCCATAATCGAAATTGAGAGAGCGTCATTACGCCCTCCGCCGAGCGCGGATATGTCCTCGCTAACCTCGTCAAGCAGCGCTGCCAATTCCGCAAACTTAGGCATAATGTGCGGCAGACGCTCATCAATGCGGTAGTCGCGCATATTATCGGGATAGGGACCCGTAACCATGATAATCTGCGTATAAATTGCCGACAGCTCGCTCGATATTTCCGAAACGCGGCGGCATATATCAGCGGTGGGACCGAGGGTTACGGTAAGACTGATTTCATGCTTACCTTCTGTAAAGTAAAACAGCGCGTCCTCATCATCCGCACTCACAGCCATTCTCTCCCAGTTTGAACTGTACGGGAAAACGATGGTTCTCGCTTCGGCGAACGGTATTTCGCCGTTTATAGCGAGTGTCCGTGTCACAGGCAATCCGACAACCGCGTCCTGTTTGTACACGAAACTCAAAGAATATAATCCGTCGGAGGGAACCTCCATTTCCCACGCAATCATCTGCCCGGGCTGGCACCACATATCGCCGCCCATAACATTGTATGAAATCGTACTAAGGCTGAATGGTTCTAAAAAAGGGTTGGTCAAATCAACGATAGGAAGGAGCGACGGCGAATTCCGAACCGAGGAGTCAACGGCAAGCACAGTAACCGTATCGGCAGCTGCAATATCCTCAGGATTATATGAAGCAAAAAGCTCAGCATAGGAAATCAAGTGCGGCGGCGGAGTAAGCCTTATCTCGCTCAACACAACCGGCTCTCTCACCGAACGCAGAGTAATCTCGCGCGTCCCTGCGGCTAAGTTGAAAGCGAAAGGTTCAATAAAATAACCTTCTTTATCTGAAAAATATTGTTCCTGCCATATGAATACTTCCTCGCTGAACGGGCGCAGCATATTCCCCATGTTATCAAATGAACGCTCTTCTTCGGCATAACGCCAGGAGCGCTTAAACCTGTTGACCTGCGCCTCGCGAAACGGCACAACACCGTCGATTTCGATTGAAAGCTCAATATTGGCGCGGCTTCCGGGCAGTGCGGCATACGAGATTAAAATACAATAGCGTCCGTCGCGGGGAATTTCAACCGTATAGGTAACATGTCCGTCATACATAGAAACGACGGTTTCTTTTATATCTAAGTAACCATCCAACAGGGTTACGCCGTATGCGCTTGAATATGTATGAGCCGGAAGGATGATTTCACTTTCAGGAATCAGAACATCTTCAACCGGTCCAAGCGCAATATATGATATTTCTCCCGCAACCGGCGGAGAGGCTGAATCATTTATAAGCGGTGAATCCTCATTTACGGCAGAAGAAACCGCCGCCGCTGCGCTTTGCAGCAGCATAACCGCAGACAGCGCGAATGCAATCAAACGTTTTGCTCGCATCAAGAAACATCCTCCTTTTTTATATCAGACCTCTTGCGAAATTAAACACGAGAAGTTTCATTTCAATTGCGGCTCATCTGTGCGATTTCCTTAAACCCTGCTTCTATTTCCGGGTCTACCATTTTAATTGCGTGACGGTCAAAATAAAACAGCATTTCCCCCCTGCCGGCGTTCCTCTGCACACACCAAAGTATAGGCGCGAATCCGCGGATAACCATTGCCTCTGTTACAGCGAGCGTGTAATTACGCATTTCTTCTTCAGAAACTTCCTTCGCCATACCATATTCGCCAATTACAACAGGTATACCCTTATCATAAAAATTTATAACCATTTTATCCAACTCGCGGTTCAGCTCATTAAAATCCGCATCAGTTCCCCGTTCCCAGCGCGCCCTCGCCCAGCTTTCGTCCTGTTCCAAATGTGTAAAGGAGAACGGGTCGTAGTAATGCACCTTGATTGCTGACCGGTTAGCGGGGTCATCAGGCATAACAAACATCGGGTCACAGGTCCAGTCTATATTTGTGTGATACCCTGCAATCAGAAGGTGACGCTCTGCATTATTCCCGCCGGACACACGGACTGTATCGACAAATGTTTGGTTAATATTATTAACAATTGCATAAGATTCTGCTTTACCTTCAGTACCACCCCAAGGATTCCACAAGCTATGCCAGCCCAGCTCCTCATTAGCAGATTCAAACAGCAGCATATCACTGTAATCTTTGAAGTGTTCGGAGATTTGCTCCCAAAAACGTATATATCTCTGCATTACTTCGTCATGAGCATCGTTCGCAAACCCTTCCCACCAGCCGCCGTCCCAGTGTATGTTGATAATCGCGTACATACCGTTAGCCAAAACCCAATCGGTAATTTCCGCAACACGTTCCAGGAGTTCCTCAGAAATAGTATAATCATCATCCATGAGATTTGACCACGCTACAGGAATCCGCATAACACCGAATCCCGCATCGGCATAACCTTTTATTATATCCTCGGTGATAATCGGGCTTCCCCATGCCATTTCATATTGCATAACCATATGCCCGCGAATCCAATCGCCGGTAGCTTCGAGTGTGTTGCCTAAATTTATTCCGATTCCCATATCGCGAACGAGTTCCATGGTGGAAATACCGCGCATTTCTCCCGCGGTGTCAGGGCTTTCAACCGATATTATATCCGGTTCAAGGTTTTCCTCGGGAGCGATTTCCGGATTACAAGATGTAAACATTCCGGCTAACAGGACAAAGACTAAAACACAAATTAATTTAAGTTGCTTTTTCATAAAATCCCCCTCGTGTTCGGCAATTTTAACAATTTTTGCGACTTCTGTTTGTAAATTTTAAACACTTAATATATATTATAACATACAAGAAGATAAAATGCAAGATGTATTTAATTTATCTGCACGGCAATGGCATGGCGGCAAGCGCCGCTTGCCGAGAAAACACTTTAATGTTTTCAATTTAATCAGCTATACATCACTAACAGATGTCAATGAATTTGCTCGTGCAGCGCGTGGGTATACGTTGGAGCAACAAAACAACCGTCCACGCTTCCACAATTTATAGATTTTTCTCAGTTTTGGGGATATTTGGCTTTGGGTCTGCCTAAGACTTTACCTTTCGCCTTTGCTTTCGGAAATCCCCGCAACATGCCGGAGTACCGCGAGCGCGTCGGTTGTGTTAACACCACCGCTCTTGCCATTCGCCACAAACTGTTGAATCGAATTGAGTTCGGAAATCCCCGCAACGTGCCGGAGTACCGCGAGCGCGTCCGAAGTCGTCACCTCGCCTGTGCCTGTTACATCGCCCGTCTTAAACGTCAGCACAAGGAAATCGCCGGTCTGCGTGATGTTTAAACTCGCATTCCCATTCGCACCGACCGTTGCGGCAGAAACAAATTCAAGTTCATTCGTTGTTTCATTGAACCTGACCAAAACCGCGTTTTGTCCTGCAAGTTCCGTACCTGCGTTAAGCGTATGCGTTCCCGCCGTATTAACTTTTAATTGATGTATGGGAATATTACTGTTTATTGCTCTGAGCGCGGTTCGCGGGATATTTACGATTAAAGTTGCTGTACCAGAGGCTTGCTGAACAGGCGTGGTCACAGGCGAGGTTTGTGCCGGAGGGGTTTCAGCGGGTGGGGTTGAACCGCTTCCTCCACCGCCCGGACGATTATTATTGCCACCACCAGGTCCGACAACATGGGCAATAGGATACCCTTTGCAATGTCTGAGATGGCTGTTCGATGTGCAATTCGTGTTTGTGCAGCCATTACATCTGTATGAACCAGAGATATATTCACAAGGGTT
>JAITFV010000012.1 GCA_031281115.1 Oscillospiraceae bacterium
ACAGTGCGCGGCTCGGTAATGAACCCCTGCGACCACCCACACGGCGGCGGCGAAGGAAAATCGCCAATCGGACGCCCGAGCCCCGTGACCCCTTGGGGTAAACCGACGCTCGGTTATAAGACCCGTTCTAAGAAAAAAGCGAGTAATAAATTTATAGTAAAACGCAGAGATAAGAAATAATCAAAAATAATTAATAATTGTGTTAAAATACTTTCATTTTAGAACACGAAAGGAATAAACCAATGAGCAGAAGCATTAAAAAAGGACCGTATGTAGAAGCGTCCCTTATGAAAAAAGTGGAAACCATGAACGCCGCTAACGAGAAGAAAGTAGTCAAAACCTGGAGCCGCGCAAGCACCATTTTCCCGGATTTTGTAGGGCATACTTTCGCAGTGCATGACGGGCGCAAACACGTTCCCGTCTACGTTACGGAGGATATGGTAGGTCATAAATTAGGCGAGTTCGCTCCGACGCGTACCTACAGAGGTCACGCCGGAAGCAAAACCACTAAAAAGTAACAAGCACTTGTTAAAAACTGAGCAATTAATCGGGGAAAACGATTATTTCAATCAGCAATCGTAAAGAAAGGACTATTTTGAAGATATGGAAGCAAGAGCTGAACTTAAACACGTTCGCATTTCTCCGAGAAAAGTCGGAATCGTGCTTGATTTAATCAGAAATAAACCCTGCGATGTAGCTATGGCAACGCTGAGACTGACACCTAAATCAGCGAGCGAACCTCTTCAGAAACTCTTGAAGTCTGCTATGGCAAACGCCGAAAACAACCATATGATGGATTTATCCTCGTGCTATATTGCCGAGTGTTTCTGCGGAGCGGGCATAACGATGAAACGCATACGCCCAAAAGACCACGGCCGCGCTCACCGCATATTAAAGCGCACGTCAAATATAACTTTGGTTGTCAGGGAAAAGGAGTAATAGAATGGGACAAAAAGTTAATCCGCACGGACTTCGCGTCGGGATTATAAAAGACTGGGATTCACGCTGGTACGTGGGTAAGTCGTTGTTCGGCGAAACATTAATCGAGGATTATAAAATCCGCGAATATTTTGCGGGTAAAACATACCGCTCGGATAAGTCGCCCGTTCCTATGAAGCCGGGGATTTCCCTTGTCGAAATAGAACGCGATGCAACCAAAGTGAAGGTGTATATCCATACCGCGAAGCCGGGTATTTTAATCGGTCAAAAAGGCGCGGAAATTGAACGCATGAAAAAAGACCTTGAAAAAATCACAAAAGGAAAACCCGTAAACTTAAATATAATCGAAGTCCGTGACTTAGACCTCAACGCACAGTTAGTCGCGGAAGCCATAGCGCAGCAGCTTGAAGCGCGCGTATCGTTCAGGCGCGCAATGAAGCAGGTAATCGGCAGAACCATGAGAGCCGGCGCAAAAGGCATTAAAACAGCAGTTTCCGGACGTCTCGGCGGCGCGGAAATCGCACGTGCCGACAGTTAGAAAGAAGGCACGATTCCGCTGCAAACATTACGCGCAGACATAGACTACGGCACAGCAAGCGCAAACACCACTTACGGCGTTATCGGCGTAAAAGTGTGGATATACAAGGGCGAAGTTTTGAAGGGTGAAGTCGGCGCGGCTAAGAAGAAAATCGAATCTATGAAGCGCGAAGTTCGCGACACCAGAAAACCCAGAGGCGAGAAGCGCTTCGACAACAGGAACAACGACCGCTTCAGAACTGACCGTGCGGGCAACCGCGAACAGAGAGTGAGAAACGCATCTGACGGCGCTGCACCTGCAACAAGAACAGATTACCGCGAGAGCAAAGGTCAGGCAAGACCGCAGACTACGGCAGGCGCCCCTGCCCCCGCTCCCGCAGTTGCACCGAAAAACGAGGGAGGTACCGAATAATGCTGCTTCCGAAAAGAGTAAAGTACAGACGTCAGCAAAGAGGAAACATGAAGGGGATTGCCACACGCGGAAACACAGTTTCTAACGGCGATTTCGGCTTGCAAGCTGTTGAACCCTCATGGATTACCTCGAACCAAATAGAAGCTGCACGTATCGCGATGACACGCTATATCAAGAGAGGCGGGCAGGTTTGGATTAAGATTTTCCCTGACAAACCCGTTACGCAAAAACCCGCTGAAACGCGCATGGGTAAAGGTAAAGGCTCACCCGAATATTGGGTAGCTGTTGTAAAACCGGGCAGAGTTATGTTTGAAATTGCGGGAGTTTCGGAAGAAATAGCGCGCGAAGCTATGAGGCTCGCAGCGCACAAGCTTCCGGTAAAGTGCAAGTTTGTAAGAAAGGCAGAGGAGGTTTCCGCTCATGAAATTATCGAAGGAAATGCGTGACTTATCTGAGCTTGAGCTTGAAGAAAAGTTCGTTGACCTTAAACAAGAGCTTTTCAATCTGCGCTTTCAGCACGCAGTAAACCAACTTGAAAACCCGCAGAGAATAAAGGCGGTCAAAAAACAAATAGCAGTTATAAAAACCATACAGCGCGAACGTGAGCTTGCCTCGGCAAGCACAGCCGCAAGCGGCAATTAGGGGGAGAAAGCTAAATGAGTGAGAGAAATTTGCGTAAAACGAGAGTCGGAGTTGTTACAAGCGATAAGATGGATAAAAGCATCGTAATCGCCATTAAAGATAATATCCGTCACCCCTTGTACAAAAAAATTATCAAGCGTACTATTAAGTTAAAGGCGCATGACGAGAAGAACGAGTGCGGCGTGGGCGATAAAGTCGAGGTAATGGAAACCCGCCCGATTTCCAAAGACAAGCACTGGCGTTTGGTTAAGATTTTAGAAAAAGCGAAATAATAGCAGCACAGAGAATTTAAGTTTGCTGACCAACGATATTGAATCGGTGAAAACGACGTTTTAATGCCGGTTTAATGAAGAAAGGACTTAATGAAAAAATGATACAAATGCAATCACGTCTCAAAATCGCCGACAACACCGGCGCAAAAGAGATTCAATGCATAAGAGTGCTGGGCGGAACCCGCCGCAGATACGCTAACATCGGTGATGTAATCGTAGCCTCGGTTAAGAAAGCCGCTCCCGGCGGAACCGCGAAAAAAGGCGAGGTTGTGCGCTGTGTAATCGTGCGCACAAGAACCGGCGTAAGACGCGGCGACGGCACCTATATCCGCTTCGATGAGAATGCGGCAGTTATAATCAAAGAAGACAAAAACCCGCGAGGAACCCGTATATTCGGGCCGGTAGCAAGGGAATTACGCGATAAGGAATACATTAAAATCTTATCGCTCGCACCCGAAGTATTATAGTAGGGGTGATTTGCAATCGCCCGCAAAAAGGAGCAAAACATGAACTCACTTCACGTTAGAAAAGGCGACGAGGTAATGGTAATCTCCGGCCGTGATAAAGGGAAAAAGGGTAAAGTCTTGGAAGTCAGCCCTAAAGAAGGCAAGATTATCGTTGAAGACCGCAACATCGTCACCAAGCACGTAAAGCCTAAAAAGCAAGGTCAGCTCGGCGGTATAGTCAAGGCTGAAGGCGCGCTTTACGCTTGCAAGGTAATGCCTGTCTGCCCGAAATGCGATAAACCTACCCGTGTAGGAAAGGAAATCAAAAAAGACAAAAAGGTCAGAATATGTAAAAAATGCGGAGCAGAATTATAATTAGCAATTAACAATTAGTAATTAGCAATTAACAATTAACAATTAACAATTAGTAATTAGTAATTAGCAATTAACAATTAGCAATTATTAATTAGTAATTAATAATTAATAATTACTAATTAAATTAGCGGGGTTGTATGATAACAAATTTTCATGCGCCTGCGAAAAGGAGTAAACTCAAATGGCAAGAATGAAAACCTATTACAAGGATACCGTTGTTCCGGCTCTTTTTAAGAAATTCAGCTACAAGAGCGTAATGCAGGTTCCGAAAATTAATAAAATCGTTGTAAATGTAGCGAGCGGCGCTTGCAAAGACAATCCGAAAATCGTAGACGCCATAATAGGCGACATCAAGAAAATTACAGGTCAGAAGCCGGTAATTTGCAAGGCGAAGAAGTCGGTGGCGAACTTTAAGCTCCGCGAAGGTAACATAATCGGACTGAAGGTCACACTCAGAGACACCGTGATGTATGAATTCTTAGACAGATTTTTCAACGTCGCACTTCCGAGAGTTCGCGACTTCAGAGGAATCAGCCCCGACGCATTTGACGGCAGAGGGAATTACTCGGTGGGAATCAAAGAGCAGCTTATATTCCCGGAAATCGAATACGATAAAATCGACGCGGTACGCGGAATGGACATCAGTTTTGTAACAACAGCCAAAACGGACGAGGAAGCAAGAGAACTTTTAAGTTTAATGGGCGCCCCGTTCGCCAAATCTGCAGCACAGTAGAAGAAAGGAAACTTTACGATGGCTAAGAAATCAAAAATCGCAAGCCAAAAGGAGAAGAGCGTTAAACCGAAGTTTTCCGTTCGAGCTTACAACAGATGTAAAATATGCGGCAGACCGCACGCGTATTTGCGCAAATTCGGTATTTGCAGAATTTGCTTCAGAGAGCTTGCTTATAAAGGGCAAATTCCGGGCGTTAAAAAATCGAGCTGGTGACGGACAGTTGACAGTTGACAATGTACAATTAGTTGACGATTAAAGTTACAGCTAATATACAAGGAGGAAAAACAATGCAAATCACCGACACAATTGCAGATATGCTGACGAGAATACGCAATGCAAATTCCGCCAAGCATCAATATGTCGATATCCTGGCTTCCGGTATGAAGAAGCAGATTGCGCAGATTCTGATGGACGAAGGTTATATTAAAAGTTTTCGTATAATCGAGGATAACAAGCAGGGTATAATCAGGATTACGCTGAAATACACTGAAAATAAATCGCAGGTAATACAAGGAATGCGCAGGGTTTCAAAGCCCGGGCTCAGAATTTATGCAGGCAGCAAGGATATGCCTAAGGTGATGAAGGGGCTCGGTATTGCAATCGTATCCACATCAAAAGGCATCATGACCGATAAAAAGGCGAGAAGCGAAAATGTCGGCGGTGAAGTTCTCGCGTTTGTGTGGTAAGGGGTTGACCCCGAAAAATCCTCGTGGGACGGGGAAACGTTGTTAAAATGCAGATAGCTGAGGAAAGGACATAGGGAAAATGTCAAGAATAGGAAAAAAATTTATACCTGTCCCTGCCGGAGTAAATGTAACCATTGACGGCAGTATGGTAACGGTGAAAGGTCCGAAAGGAACTCTTTCAAAAGAAATAAAATCCGAAATCACCGTTAGGCAGGAAGGCGATATTATTTACGTTGAGCGCGGTAACGACGAGAAAATCAGCCGCTCGCTGCATGGTCTTTCGAGGACGCTCGTCGCTAATATGGTCGAGGGTGTGACCAACGGTTTTATAAAAGAACTGGAAATCAGCGGTGTAGGTTATCGTTGTGCAAAAGAAGGCAGTAAACTTAATCTTACAGTCGGCTATTCCCACCCGACGTTCTTTGAAGACACCGACGATATCAAACTTGAAGCGCCCACGCCTAACAAGATTATAGTTTCCGGCATTGATAAACAAAAGGTCGGGCAGTTCGCTTCGGAAGTACGCGGAATCCGCCCAATCGAACCTTACAAGGGCAAAGGGATTAAGTACGCCGGAGAACACGTAATCCGCAAGGAAGGCAAAGCAGGTAAAGGTAAAAAATAACGAACAATTGACAATTGACAATGGACAATTGACAATTATAATAAATCTAATAGGGGATTGTTATGATAAAAGCAATTAATAAAAATAAAAGTCGTCTTAAAAGGCACAAGCGCGTTCGCGGGAAAATCACCGGTACGGCAGAGCGTCCGAGACTTTGTGTTTTCCGCAGCGCCAACAATATATATGCGCAGCTTATAGACGATGTTGCGAAGGTTACATTAGTTGCGGCTTCGTCGCAGGAAAAAGGCTTTGAAGGCGGCGGCAACAAAGAAGCGGCTAAGAAAGTCGGCGCAGCGCTTGCTGAAAAGGCAAAAGCAAAAGGCATAGAAAATGTGGTTTTCGACCGTGCGGGTTATCTTTATCACGGCAGAGTAGCGGCACTTGCCGACAGCGCGCGCGAAGGCGGATTGAAATTCTAATTAACAATCTGACAATGCACAATGAACAGTTTATCATGTCGTGCATTGCTTTAAAAGAAAGATTAATTGTACATTGTACATTGTTAATTGTACATTGTTCGTCAGGAGGAGTTATGTCATTATTAAATGCAGCTGATTTTGAACTTACCGAAAGAGTAGTAAATATCAAGCGCGTATCTAAAACCGTTAAGGGCGGGCGTGTAATGAAAATTTCCGCGCTTGTGGTAGTAGGCGACGGTAATGGTATTGTAGGCTTCGGAATGGGCAAATCAAACGAAGTTCCCGACGCGATTCGCAAAGGTATCGAAGACGCCAAGAAAAATCTCGTCAGAATAACTATACAAAATTCCACGATTCCTCACGAAGTAATCGGAAAGTACGGCGCGGGCGCGGTTCTTATGAAACCTGCACCTGAAGGTACCGGAGTTATTGCGGGTGGCGCGGTGCGGGCGGTTATGGAGATGGCGGGAGTGCGTAATATAAGAACAAAATCCCTGCGTTCAAACAATCCGTGCAATGTTGTGCGCGCAACCGTAGAAGGTTTGCTTTCTGTGCGTAACGCAGAGGAAGTCGCCGCTATAAGAGGGAAATCGGTTAAAGAAATATTCAGTGCATAATGTAAGGAGTCACTAAGCATTCTGCGCGGCTGCATGAAGCGTAAAGGAGAAACTGCAATGGCACTTAAAATTAAACTCAAGAAATCGTTAATAGGCAGGAAAGACAGCCATATTGCGACCGCACATTCGCTCGGTCTCAAAAAAATCGGCGCGGAAACAACTCAGCCGGATAACGAAGCGACAAGAGGAAAACTCAGGCATATCTCTTATTTGGTGGAGGTAGCGGAGGTTTGAAATAAAATCCTCGGTTAACGAGGAAAACGTTGTTTCAAAGCGTATTCGCGAGGAAAGGACTTAGGGAAAATGAAATTACATGAATTATCCCCTAACAAGGGTTCAAACAAAGAAATCAAGCGCGTAGGGCGCGGGCACGGCTCCGGACACGGCAAAACAGCCGGCAAGGGTCACAAAGGTCAGTGGGCGCGTTCGGGCGGCGGCGTGAAGCCGGGCTTCGGAGGCGGTCAGACCAAGCGTATTATGCGCATACCCAAGCGCGGATTTAACAATAAACTTTTCGCTACGGAATATGCACTTGTGAACGTCCGTGACCTTGAAAAACGCTTTGAAGCCGGTGCTGTGATTGACCCGGAAGCTATCGTGGCATGCGGGCTCATCAAAAAGCCGCTTGACGGTATTAAAATCCTCGGAACGGGCGAACTCACGAAAGCTTTCACTGTAAAAGCAGCGAAATTTTCGGAAGCCGCAAAGGCAAAAATAGAAAACGCCGGGGGAACGGCTGAAGTAGTTTAAAAGCTGTTTAGGAAAGGTAAAAGTAAATGTTTCAGGTTTTAAGAAATGCGTGGAAGGTAGACGAATTACGCAAAAAAATTCTGTACACGGGTTTAATTATACTTGTGTTCAGAATCGGTTGCGCTATATTCGTGCCTTTCCTTGATACGTCGGCGGTTCAGGGAATGCTCTCGGGCAGCGAGAATACGCTCCTCGGCTTCATGAACACCATGACGGGCGGTGCGCTCGGCAACGGTACGCTGTTCGCCCTGTCAATCATGCCGTTCATTAACGCCTCGATTATCATGCAGCTTCTTACTGTTGCGATTCCGGTGCTGGAACGTCTCAGCAAAGAAGGCGATGAAGGGCGCAAAAAAATCAATAAAATCACAAAGTTCTTGGCACTCGGCATAGGAGTTTTCCAAGCTGTTGCGTTTTATATCACTCTCAGAAACAACAACGCCGTAATGTACACCGACGGTTTCGACGGCTTCCTCGCAATGATTACAATCGTTGGTTGTTTCACGGCGGGCGCGTCGCTGATTATTTGGCTCGGCGACCAAATCAGCGATAAAGGCATCGGCAACGGAATTTCGATGATACTTTTTGCGGGTATAGTTTCGCGGCTTCCGCTTGACATCTACGACCTTGTTATGCAAATGCGTGTAACAGACACCGGCGGCGTTCAAAATTATGTTCTTATTCCGGTTTACCTTGCACTTTATGTCGCGATGATTGGGCTTGTTGTGCTCATGACTAACGCAGAGCGCAGAATCCCTGTGCAGTATGCGAAGCGTGTTGTCGGACGAAAAATGTACGGCGGTCAGTCCTCACATATTCCGATTAAGGTTGCGATGGCGGGCGTAATGCCGATTATCTTCGCGATGTCGGTTATGTCGCTGCCGCAGACAGTTCTTTTCTTCTTCGGAATCGATGGTACAAATCCCGAAAGCCCGGCATTTTGGAACACATTTCTGCGTTACTTCAACCAAGGTTCATGGATTTACGCTGTAATTTACTTCTTCATGATTATAGGATTTAACTACTTCTATATTTCAATTCAATACAATCCGATAGAAATCGCCAATAACCTCAAGAAAAACAACGGTGCGATTCCCGGTTATCGTCCGGGGAAACCCACATCGGATTTCATCTATAACTCGCTCTCGAAAATAACCTTAATAGGCGCGATTTTCCTCGGCTTCATCGCTATATTCCCGATTGTATTCTCGAACGTTACGAATATTCACGGAATGGCAATGGGCGGTACCACAATGTTGATTGTAGTCAGTGTTTCGCTCGAAACAGTTCGCTCGCTCGAGGGTCAGATGATGATGCGCCACCACAAAGGATTCCTTGAATAAGCAGCAAGAATATTCCCTTCCGAGAAGGGGTCGGAGTGGTTTTTGAGTTTGAAACAAAATACAACTGAAACGGGAAAAACGTTGCTTTCATTCCTTGTTGGTGAAGAAAGGACTTTATGAAAATATGAACTTAATCTTTTTGGGGGTTCCCGGTTCGGGTAAAGGCACACAAGCGGAACAAGCCAACGCAAAATATAATATCCCTGCTGTTTCAACGGGGAATATGCTCCGCGAGGCTGTGAAAAACGGCACGGAAGCGGGCTTAAAAGCGAAAACCTTCATGGACGCGGGCGACCTCGTTCCCGATGAAGTTGTAATCGGTATTCTGAAAGACCGTATTGCCCTTGACGACGCGAAATCCGGTTTCATTCTTGACGGTTTCCCCCGCACTGCCCCGCAGGCGGAAGCGCTCGAAAGAATGGGCGTAAACATTGATAAAGTTATAAACATTTATGTTGCCGACGAAAAAATAATCGCTCGTATGTCGGGAAGGCGCGTCTGCAGCGATTGCGGCGCTTCTTACCACGTAAAATACAAGCCGGTAAAAGTTGAAGGCGCTTGTGACCTTTGCAAAGGTGCGGTTGTTCTCCGTGACGATGATAAACCCGAAACGGTACTCGCGAGACTTAAAACCTATCATGAAAAAACAGCTCCGCTTATTAAGTTTTATGAAAGCCGCGGGAAACTGCGAACTGTCGAGGGACAGGAAGAAATAGCAGACACCACGAAGCTGACGTTTAAAGCAATTGATTCATAGACACAGACAGCGTGAGTCCACAGTAATTGTAGTCAAAAACGCTGCTGAACTTCAAAAAATCCGAAAAGCCTGCGAGATTTCCGCGAGGGTCTTAAGGCTTGCGGGCGAGAAGGCTGTCGATGGAATGAGTACTTGGGAGCTTAACAGGATTATCGGTGAGTTTCTGCGTAATCACGGCGCGAAACCTTCGTTTTTGAATTATCACGGGTTTAGAGGAAATGCCTGTATCTCGATTAATCACGAACTCATACACGGCATCCCCTCCAAGAAGAAAATCCTCAGAAACGGCGATATTGTTTCAGTTGATGTGGGCGCATACCTTGACGGTTGGCACGGCGATAACGCAGCAACATTCCCGGTCGGCGGGACATCCGCTCTCTCCGAAACAGCAAAGCGGCTGCTGCAGGTAACAGAGGAATGTTTGTTCGCGGCTATCAAAACCGCGCTTCCCGGAAGCAGAATCGGAGATATTTCAAATACGATTCAAACTTATTGTGAGAGCAGGGGTTTTTACGTAGTCAGAGATTATGTGGGGCACGGCATTGGCAGGGATTTGCACGAAGCACCCGACATTCCGAACTTCGGAAAGCCGGGGAAAGGACCAAGGCTTACAGCGGGAATGACCCTTTGCATTGAACCTATGGTAAATCAGTCAACTAAAGAAACAAAGCTCTTAAACGACAACTGGACGGTTGTTGAGGGGAACGGGAATTTATGTGCGCATTTTGAGCATACAATAGTAATAACCGAGGGACAGCCGCTTATATTAACGAAACTTGATTAAATGAAATGGAAATGAAAACAGGTATAATTGTAAAAAGTACATCGGGGCATGATAAAGGGAGTTTCTACGTAATCGTCGGCTATAACAGCGGAAAACCGCTCATCGCAGACGGTCGCCGCAGAAAACTCGGAAAACCCAAAATAAAGAACCCGAAACATATAAAAAAAACAAACACAGCTGTCAGCATGACGGAACTGACTGATAAGAAACTGCGAAATTATTTGCACAGCTTTAATTTCCCCGAGAAGGAGTGAACTTTATGTCAAAAGAAGATTTAATAGAAGTTGAGGGTATTATACTTGAGGCTTTACCGAACGCGACTTTTCAAGTAGAGTTGTCGAACGGGCATAAAATACTCGCTCATGTCAGCGGGAAGCTGAGAATGAATTTTATCCGTATTCTGCCGGGGGACAAGGTGACAGTGGAGATGTCGCCCTACGACTTAACAAAAGGCAGAATAACATGGAGAGCGAAATAATTAGCAGGGAATAAGTAATAGCATTGCATTATAGGAGGGTAAAAATCATGAAAGTTAGACCTTCGGTTAAGCCGATGTGTGAAAAGTGCAAAGTAATCAAGCGCAACGGCAGAGTGATGGTAATCTGTAAAGAGCCGAAACACAAACAAAGACAAGGCTGATGAACAAATGACAATTTAATTATCATTTAGAAAGGATAATAACACTATGGCAAGAATTTCAGGTGTGGATTTACCCAAGGACAAGCGGGTTGAAATCGGGCTGACCTATATTTTCGGAATCGGCAGAAGAACATCAAACGATATTTTAACAGCGGCAGGCGTTAGCCCCGATACGCGGATAAAAGATTTAACCGAGGCCGACGAAGCTAAAATCCGTGAAGTTATTGATGCGAGCTACATGGTTGAGGGTGATTTACGGCGCGAGGTTGCGCTTAATATAAAGCGCTTGGTTGAAATCAACTGTTACCGCGGTCAGCGTCACCGCAAGGGTTTACCCGTGCGTGGACAGCGAACAAGAACCAATGCGAGAACACGTAAAGGTCCCCGTAAGACGATTGCAAATAAGAAGAAGTAAAAAACAAATTTGAAACAATATCCTTGTGAACCGGGGAAAATGTTGTTTCGACTTGAATTAGTGCGGAAAGGACTTATTGAAAAATGGCAAAGCAACAAAAAGGCGGCAAAAAGCCCGTAATACGCAGACGGCGCGAACGCAAAAATATAGAAAACGGCTCTGCTCATATCCAGTCAACGTTCAATAATACTATAGTTACCATTACGGATTTGCAGGGTAATGCGCTTTCGTGGGCTTCGGCGGGCGGGCTTGGATTCAGAGGTTCGCGTAAATCCACTCCTTTCGCGGCGCAGTCAGCGGCTGAAACTGCGGCTAAAGCTGCTATGGAGCATGGGCTGAGAACCGTTGAAGTATACGTAAAAGGCCCCGGCTCCGGGCGCGAGGCAGCGATTCGTGCGCTTCAAGGCGCAGGGCTTGAGGTACGTATGATTAAAGACGTAACCCCGATTCCGCATAACGGCTGCAGACCGCCGAAACGGCGCAGAGTATAACTGTTACCCATGCACCTGACAACTGATATTTTCACTTGTCTGCTGTTAAGTGCAAGAGTAATAACAAATTTCAATCGGGTTTGTTTGCCCGATGTCGGTGCGAATCCGATAACAGTTTAAGGAACAAAATGGAGGAAATTTACTGATGGCAATTGACAGGACCCCGATTTCAAAAAGGTGTAAGGCTTTAGGTTTAAGTCCCGCAGTCCTCGGCTACACCCAGAAAAAAGAAACCAAGCGCAATAGAAATACCAACAGCAGAAAGAAAATATCCGAGTATGGGCTGCAGCTCAAAGAAAAACAAAAGCTGAAGTTCATTTACGGCGTTTTAGAGAAGCAGTTCCACAGTTATTATGTAATCGCCACTAAGGAAAAAGGCGTTTCCGGCGAAAACCTGATTAAACTTCTCGAAACGCGTCTCGACAGTGTCGTTTTCAGAATGGGAATGGCTACAACAAGGCGCGAAGCCAGGCAGCTTGTAGGTCACGGGCATTTTACCGTGAACGGCAAGCGCGTTGATATACCCTCATTCAGGGTGAAAGCGGGCGATGTTGTAGCGCTCAAAGAAAAAAGCAGGAAAAGCCCCAAATTCGAGCAAATCGCAGACACGAACCACGGAAGAACTTTCCCGGTGTGGCTTGATGTCAACAAAGAGACAAAAAGCGCGACTATCGTCAGAATGCCGCAGCGCGATGAACTTGATTTCGAGATTCAGGAGCATTTGGTTATAGAATTGTATTCTAAATAATCAATTTCCCGCATATAATGTATATAGTATTGTTTTTATAATGCTATGGCGCGGGTATTTCAAATTTACAGTAGTGTTTTTCTATAATCTACCGCAATTTTGAATTATTCGTGTTAATTCCCAAATAACAAAATGACAACTTGCTCTGCGCAAATAATGGCTTAAGCCCGTTGTTTTAAATGCAGTGTAAGCGGTGAACGAATTTTCATATCTCGCTATTGCGAGAAAGGATTGGTGAGAAAATGCTTGAAAAAATCGAAAAGCCGGAAATAGAAACTGTTAAGTTGAAACCCGACGGAAAATACGGAATGTTCTGTCTTGAGCCGCTTGAACACGGCTATGGAAATACCCTTGGAAACAGCCTGCGGCGTGTGCTGCTTTCGTCCTTGCCGGGCGTAGCGGTGACATCCGTGAAAATAGACGGGATTCAGCATGAGTTTTCCACAATCACAGGAGTTAAAGAGGATGTAACAGAAATTATCCTCAATGTAAAAGGGCTTATCGCTAAGATGTACGGCGATGCTCCGAAAACAGTCTACATCGAAGCCGAAGGCGAATGTACAGTAACCGCGGCTGACATCAAAACCGACAGCGAAATCGAAATACTTGACCCGGGAATGCACATCGCGACGCTCTCGGCAGGCGCAAAGCTTTATATGGAAATGACCTTCGACAGAGGGCGCGGTTATGTCAGCGCAGAGAAAAACAAAGCTATTTTCTCGCCTATGCCGATTGGTGTAATCGCAGTTGACAGCATTTACACCCCTGTCATGCGGGTAAATTACTCGGTGGACAGCACCCGTGTCGGGCAGAGAACCGACTACGATAAGCTCACAATTGAAGTTTGGACCGATGGTACGATTTCGGCGAAAGAAGCAATTTCTTATGCCGCAAAAGTGCTCAGCGAACATTTGGCTCTGTTTGTTGATTTATCGGACGAGCCTGCTCAGCCTGAACTCATGGTCGAAAAAGACGATAAGAGCAAAGACAAGGTTCTCGAAATGACAATTGAGGATTTAGATTTATCGGTACGCTCGTTCAACTGTCTCAAGCGTGCGGGAATTAACAACGTTGACGACCTCATCAACAAGAGCCAGGAAGATATGATGAAGGTGCGCAACTTAGGCAAGAAGTCGTTCGAGGAAGTAAGAGCGAAGTTAATTTCACTCGGTTTTGATTTAGCTTCAAGTGAGGATTCTTAAAAACTTAAAACTTGAAACAAAGCACGATTTCATCGGGGAAAACGCCCTGTTCGCGGAACGCTTGTGAAGAAAGGCAAAACTTGAAACGAAGCACAACTGCATCGGGGAAAACGCCCTGTTCATGGAATGCTTGTGAGGAAAGGACTTATTAAGGATATGGCAATGAGAAAGTTAGGCAGAAAAAGCGACCACAGGAAAGCTATGCTTCGCGCTATGGTGACGTTTCTGCTCGAAAACGGAAAAATAGAAACCACCGTGACCCGCGCTAAAGAAG
>JAITFV010000020.1 GCA_031281115.1 Oscillospiraceae bacterium
ACAGTCGATTCTATGTTCTGCGAACTTTGCAATCTCATCGCAGAAATGTACACCCTGCCACCTAACAACATCGTCAGAATCAACAGCATGGAAATACCTGTGAGTACTGTCGTTGATATTTACAAAAAGCTGAGCTCTGAACACTTAGAATTTGTTTCCGGCAACTTTTCAAAACAAAAGCACTTAATCAAATTCAAAAAAACATATCTGCAAACTGCACTTTACAACTCGTTTTTTGAATACGAGGCACATTACACAAATCTCGTTAGCCACGACCTTCATCGTTATTACACAAATTAAGGGGTATATATGCGGCGGAAAAACAAAAATTTTAATATAGACGGTCAGTTATCGCTGTTTGATTTGGATATTTACAACGAGAAGTTTCAATCGCCGGACGATACGCTCGAACTGCTTCGTCACGAGAACGTAAAATTATAAACACAAAAGAAAATATGCTGCGGGAACTCCACATTCTTAACGCAAAAGAGCGGGACT
Organism: Oscillospiraceae bacterium; assembly: GCA_031281115.1. Lineage (GTDB taxonomy): Bacteria > Bacillota > Clostridia > Oscillospirales > Ruminococcaceae > Ruminiclostridium_E. Next base: position 499 of record JAITFV010000020.1, read on the forward strand.
TGATGGGTAAAATTAAATTTTACGAAAGTTCCGACATTGATTATCATTTTGATAAAGAAATAAAAACACAACCACCGGAGGGTGGCGAAACAACACAGACCTTTAGGTCAAGCTCCTTTGAAAGAATGATGAGGCTTGAGGTCGAGCACAATAAGGTTCACGGGCGCATTTTGAAACTAATTGACACAATTAAAGCGCATGAAAACGACTGCGACCGCCTCGACTTCGACAGAAAAAGGCACGAGTTTAACAAACAGCGGGTTAAAGGCGAGTTTATAATAAACCCCGATACAAACGAAATCGATGACAGCTATGATACTGAAAGCGAATATAACCCCGAAAACATTTAGGTACTTTGGGGCGTTTTAAAAGCGTTGCGGGTTCGGCGACCCCAAGCCTTGCTCAGATACGAGAAAAAAATAACCGCTTCCGTGGGATTTGTTGTGGGAAAATCAAGGGGGGTATTAGGGGGGCGGCGCGGCAGAGGGGGTGTGCCTTTTGACTTTGTATAATGTGAAGGCGGTTGCGCGGGTTTTAGATTTGAGTGAGAGGCGTGTCCGGCAGTTGAGGGACGAAGGTGTCATTGAGGAATATAAAGGCAAGGCGGGATTATATGAACTGATTCCGACCGTGCATAAATACATTAGTTTTTTACGCAGCGGCAAGCCTGACGGCGAGGGTGGTGTAAATTATCACACCGAGCGGGCTTTATTTATGAAGGCGAAGCGGCAAGATGTTGAATTTGACTTGAAATTAAAAGAGGGCGACCTGCATAAATCCGAGGACGTTGAAGCTGTTATGGCGGGTATGCTTGTGAATTTTAAGAGCCGATTGGCGGCTCTCCCTGCGAAATTAGCGGCGGTACTTTCAAAGAAAACCAATAAGGCGGAAATTCAGAAAATATTGAAAGCTGCCTGTGATGAAGCGTTGAACGAGCTTGCAGACTTTAACAGTGCGTTTGAGGTGAAAGAGGTGAAAAAAGAAGATGAAAACGGCGACCTGTGAATTATTTAAAAAAATATTTTTGACTTTAAAACCGCCGCCGGATATGACGCTTACCGAGTGGGCGGATAAGTACCGCATATTATCGCAGAAAACATCAGCCGAGCCGGGACGGTGGCGCACATCAAAAGCCCCTTATCAAAAAGAAATTATGAATGCTATATCTGATTTAAGCGTTCATAAAGTTGTTGTAATGAGTGCGGCGCAAATCGGGAAAACAGACGGATTTATACTTAATCCGATTGGTTACTTCATGGACTACGACCCCTGCCCGATTATGGTTATGCACCCCGATTTGCAAAGAGCCGAGGAGTTCAGCAAGACCCGGCTGACTTCAATGCTTCGTGATTCGCCGATACTGCGTGATAAAGTCAACGACAAGACCCGCAACAGCGGCAATACAATTCTGCATAAGGATTTCCCCGGCGGTTATGTCGCTATTGTGGGTGCGAATTCTCCTGCGGGGCTCAGCAGCCGCCCTGTACGGGTTTTATTAGCGGACGAGGTTGACCGCTACCCTGCGACAGCCGGACCGGAAGGCGACCCGCTTTTGCTTGCTTCAAAGCGGCTGACTACGTTTTGGAATTATAAAGAAGTTTTTATTTCAACGCCGACGGTAAAAGGCATATCACGCATCGAGGTTGAATTCGAGAACAGCACGCAGGAAACGTGGCACGTTCCCTGCCCTGATTGCGGCGAGTTTCAACCTTTAACTTTTGAAGGGTGCATATTTGACAGTAAAAACCTCACAGATGTAGATTACCGCTGTTTAAAATGCGGTGCGGTAAATTCTGAAATTGTATGGAAAGAAAAATACACAAGCGGCAAGTTTATCGCAAAATATCCCGAACGGAAAACACGGGGGTTCTTCCTCAACAGCCTTGCTTCGCTTTTAACCTCGTGGGAGAGTATCGTTAAAAAGTTCCTTGAAGCGAACAACGAAAAAAAGAAAGGCAATTTTGAACTACTAAAAGTATGGACGAATACCGAAATGGGGCAGACTTGGAAGGAAGAGGGCAACGAGATAGAGTCCGACGACCTTTATAAGAAGCGGCGCAGAAGATACGATGCGGAAGTTCCTGCCGATGTTATTTGCCTCACTGCCGGAATCGACACGCAGAACGACCATTTTGTTGTTGAGGTAGTCGGGTGGGGTGAAGAAAAAGAATCGTGGGGTATTGTTTACAAGAAAATCTACGGTGATTTAAAACAACAGAAAGTATGGAGTGAACTTGACGTTTTCTTGAATCAAACGTTCAAAAAGGCTGACGGTACGCAATATAAAATAATACGTGCCTGCTTCGACACGGGTGGACATTATACAAACGAGGTATATAAATTCTGCAAGCAGAGATTCGCTCGGGGGATTTTTGCAATTAAGGGTGGAAACACAGGATTTGACAAACCTTTTATTCCGAATCCCACTAAGAATAATCGTGAGAAAGTTCTGCTCTGGACGCTCGGCGTTGACATAGGGAAGGCGCAGATTTATTCATTTCTTGCTGTTGAGGAAGAGGGAGCGGGATTCTGCCACTTCCCGAAGGGTAAGAAAGGCGAAGATATTGCGGGTTATGACGAGGAATATTTTAAGGGTTTAACGGCTGAACGCATGGTTATGACTTATGTGAGAGGCAAGGCGCAGTTTGTGTGGAAGCTGAAAGAAAGCGGCTACAGGCGCAACGAGCCGTTAGACTGCCGGAACTATGCGCTTGCAGCTCTTGAAATATCGAACATTCCGTTAAAAAAATCAAGTCAGCCGGGAACGCCTGCGGCGGCGGTTAGGAAGCGGCGGCGCGGGGTTAGACGGACAATTAACAATTGACAATAATGTCAGATTATGTTATAATAAATCTGTACAAAGGTTATACCACGCAAAATTGCGGTAAAATAGGTGGTTAGCAGTACCAAGCGTGCTTGGTACCACCCTCAAGAAAGGGGGTGATGCTTATGGATATGTTCTTGGTGAAATTGTTACTGTTTGCAATTTATATAGAATTGTGCAGAATACATAACTCCATAAAGAAATAACCGCCCTCGGTCAAAGGTGACGGTTATTTAATCACACTGGAGGCTAACCGCTTATCGGTATAGCCTTTGTCGCTTATATTATAACGGATAAAATCAGAT
>JAITFV010000056.1 GCA_031281115.1 Oscillospiraceae bacterium
ACTGTTCCACAGTTTCAATTTAAACGGGCTTCCGCTGCGTGAGCGCAGCGGGCGCTGTCGCAACAGCGCAAGCCCCTTTAACTTAAAAAGCGAAACGCTTTTTAAGTTAAAGGACTATATCAGCCACTTCAATTTTATTGTCATTGGGCTAACCGACACACTGAACATAAACGCATTGTATTAATCAATTTTCGTTAATATCGTTATCAGAGTCGGAAAGTAATTCTTCCCATTTTGTGTTATTGTCTGCGATTTTTTTCTCGACTTTTTTTGCGTTATAGTATTGCTTTCCGAAATAATTAACAGTAGGTATGCCAATCAAAAAGAATAAAATAAGAAAAATGGGAATAGCGATTAGGTACTCATCTATTCCTATTTCATTTCTTAAAGCCACTAACACCATTAAAGTAAAAACTGAAGATAAGATAGCAGAGAATAAAATAATTTTCTTTTTATTCATTATACATCTGCTCCTTTGCTTTGAATTATTTCATATATTTTTTCAATCCAATCCGGAGCAGTATCTCCCCCAAAAAATTCATATTGCTCTTTAAAATCACACATATAGTCCTTTAACTTAAAAAGCGTTTCGCTTTTTAAGTTAAAGGGGCTTGCGCTGTTGCGACAGCGTCCGCTGCGCTCACGCAGCGGAAACCCGTTTAAATTGAAACTGTGGAACAGTTTTCAATTTAAACGATTATACTTATATATCGGCGAAGGTATTCGTTTTCTTGCGTACCGATGTCCTTTTTTGAGTCTTTGCTTTCGATATATTCAATTAATTTATTTTTATCAGAAAAATCTACAAAATATCGTGCATTAAATAATGTATTTATTTTTATACCTTCCAAATCGGGGAAATAATCAAACAAAGAGATTTTTTTAAAATTATTATTTAAATCATCAACAAAGTCGTTTTGCTTTTTCAATATATTTGCTTTCTTCTTTGGAACTTTTATTATATAAGAAACAAGAAATCCAATATTTATAAGTAATGCTACGCTGCCTATGATTTTATCTATTATACGGTCTCCAAAGCCACCGGCAATAGCTATAATGGCAAGAATAGACATAGAAATAAAAGGAGCAATTTCTTTTATATTTAATTTTGCCTTTTCTAAATTTTCTTGTGTTTCACTTTTTATTTTTTTGCTAAGGCATTCTTTGCATATATTTACACGAGCAAATCCAATAAACGTAGTATTTAAGTTCATAAAATCAAATGCCTTGCAATTAAATATTGCAAAATCCTCTGCTTTAATTTGGGTCATGCCTTTACATTCTGTGCATTTCATAAGTGCCTCCTATAATATTTATCAATAGTTTTAAACAAAACATCGTTTTACCACTTTTTTATTTAATATGTCAAGCATTTTTTATAACTACGCATGATTTATTTTTCTTTTTAAGTCTAAATAATCCCATAGTTTACCCTCTTTCCGTAAAGCTCTACCTTTACGGAAAGGTCATATCATACAAATATTTTAGCAAATTATGAACATTTTTCACAAAAAAGGCTTGACAACACAGGAAATATATGATAAAATTATAGAAATATTATGAGTTCGTAAAGGTAGACCTTGCCGAACTCATTTTTTTGCTCTATTGCCGAGAGTAATTTCTGTCGCTGAAAGGTCATCAAGCACTAAATTCAGCCTTGTCACCCGGGCGCTGCGCTCGGAAGCGCGCTCTACGACCTCGTTTTCGCTTTCATAAAAAACTTCCAGCTCCGGATAATAAATATAATCTTCCGAAATTATCCGCTGCACAAACGCAGTGCCTGTGCCCGAGACTGCGCCGGTATTATAGCTGTTTTCTATTCTGCCGGAGTTAAGCCCCGCCAATTCCCGCGCCGTAGGAATCGCCTGTTGCCGTAACGGTTCCGCCATTGATGGTGATTGTGCCGCCATCGCCGATTGCGTTGCCGCCGATACCTGCGCTGCTTACGCTCCCGGTGGCGGTTAACTTGCCCATAATATTCGCGTCTGTTGATTGCGCGTATATTGTCAGGCTGTTTGCTCCCTGCACCTGTATACCGCCGCTGTTTGCGTTAAGGTGCGAATCGTTGGCAAGAATTATATGCACCTCGCCCGTGACGGTGATTCTGCTCGCGGGGCTATGCTCACCCGTGACTACATGCCAACCTGTAGTCAGAGCTGTTTGCCCGTCGTAAGCGGTAGTGCTTGGACTTGTCTGCTGAATGCCGCTGTGGTCTAAATAATTGGTAGCGACCGCATAGACAGGCATAGCCGGCATGGTCGTCAGCAGCAGTGCCGCGGTCAGAAGCCATGAGATTAGTTTTTCGGTGATTGATTTGGTCATGATAGGTTCCTTTCGGTAGTAGGGGTTGAGTTTAATTGGTAAATGTATCTTTTGGTCGGACGTAGAAGCCCGACCCTATGTATTGTAGGGAACGCATTCATGCGTTCCGGAACGGATAAATCCGTTCCCTACAACACGAGTGTTCAAGTTAATTGACTATATAACACAAAAAAGCAGAAAAGACAATAAAAAAAGCCCCCGAAAACTTGATTTCAAGAGCTTTCCCTGCGAGGCGTCACCCGGATTTGAACCGGGGGTCAGGGAGTTGCAGTCCCACGCCTTACCACTTGGCTATGACGCCGCAAACAACAGTATATCATAAAATAGCTTTATAGTCAATACAAAAAACAAAAAAATTGCGTCACAGCATAAAATTATTTCTAATCTTCCATAATCAGGCAAGTTATACAAATTAAAAAACCGTCGCTATGACGGTTTTTTACGTCGCGTGAGCGACGGCGCAGATAAAATCCGGGCGAAGCCCGAAAAAAAGGCAATTCTGAATTGTCACACTATTATTCGTAACTTTCGGCGGCGTCACCGAGGTTCGGCTTACGTCAGCGGGCTTGCGAAAGAAATTCGTGAAATTCCGCGAGCTTCCGAGAAAGAAATACAAGGAAAACCGCGAACTCCGGAAATTTCAAAAAAGCACCCGCGCTTCTCACTTAGCCGGCAAAGCCATTGCCTGAGCTACAAGTTGATAATGCTGTCATCATAAGTCGCCGAGCGTCCCAAAATCCACGAGTATTCGTAGTTCCAGGTGCCTTAAGTGAAGCATAACATATTTGGCATAATTTGTCAATATTAATAGAAATATTTGTTTAAATTATATCGTCTTAGCAAAAGCCGCGATGAACACCGCATCGGCGCGCTCTTCAAGCGTCCGTCTCGCCTCATTCAACGTCGCACCTGTAGCACAAACATCATCAATAACCAACACATTTAAACCCGGAAATAGTTTCCGCGCACCAAACGCTCCCTTTAAATTTTCCGCGCGCGCTTCGGCAGAGAGTTCCTTCTGCTCCTCCGTCTCCCGCAGAAGCACGAGCATTTTAGGAGAGTATTTTTTCTCTGAAAGCTGTGCAATTTCTTTTGCCAAGAGAGCGGGAAAATTGTAGCCGCGCTGCTTTTTGGCTGCTTTCCTTGCGGGAATCGCCGTGATTATATCTATTTTATGAAGCACGTTGTTTCTCACAAGCGCATCATGCAGCAGTTTCGCCGCAGCAGAAATCGCGTAGCCATCGGCGTTTTCCTTTGCTTTTGATAAAAACGGCTTAGACTTTTCGTTGTAAACACAGCAGAAAGTATTTTTGCTGCTCATATCGTTCTTAAAATAATCAAGTTCCGCGCAATTCTCGCAGAAAAACCCGCCCGCTGTAATCACTTTATCACAAAACGGACAGCGGTTCGGATAAACAAAGCTGATAAGGCTTCTTTTTAAATCATAAAGATTCATCACTTTGTTTCCTGCTCTAAGTTGCGGAAAACATCTGTGTCGAAAAATTCCGTGACGGACATATCAAGTCCGTCGATTAACTTTTTCATCGTAATCACAGATAATTCTACGCGCGTTTCATCCATAACGGCATAAACCGTAGACGGTGTAACACCTGAAAGAGTTGCGAGCTTATTATATTTTATGTTGCGCTCTGCGCATATTTCTTTCAATCTTTTTATGATTGCTTCTCTAATCGACAAAAAAATCACCCCATATTATTATAGGGCGATTTACGTATGTACGTATACAAATGTTCGTATATTTTATATGTTTATAGTTAAAGGGGTTTCCGCTCTGCCTGCTTTTTCACGCCAACCCCGCCACAATCCGCAAAATCCGCAGTGCATCGGCAGTTGTGGGTGTGCTGTCAATCTCGAATCTCGCAATATCATCATCAGAAAGCGTGGTTAAACCTGCCGCCGCCTGTAGAATAATCAAAGCTTCCTCAGTAGTAAAAGGCTCAGGCACATAAACCCATGGCTCAACACCATACAAAAATTTAAACATTTCTTCGGGATTAACAGTGCGAATATGCCAATTATCACCGTGATTATAAGTCACATTAAAAACGAAATCATCAATATCAACTATAAAGCTAATATCACCACGCCAATTTAATTTAAAATCTTGTGAACTTGTGGTAGAATAAATATTTACAAGGTTCTCAAAATTCATATCAAGTTTAAATAATAATTCTCCCTTTGCTATTTCGCGTCTTCCCAAATTTATAAATCTATAGCTTTCGCCAATATCAGTTAAAAATCCAACAGATATTTCGTTCCAATCTGGAAAGTAAGAAAGCCCACTAAATCTAATTTCAGAAGTACTCGGTAAAGGCAATGAGTCAAAAAAACCTAAAAGATTTATAAGACATTCACGGGTTATTCTATCAGAGGTGTAAAGCCTTATATGGCGTATATATTCTTTTAATTCTTCTTCATCTGCTTCAACAATTCTTCGCAGCTCTGCTAATCCTTCTTCACCTCTAATGACAATTTGAAAAACGCCAACAGAAGGAGCCATAAAAGTTATGAGTATAACAATAGCAAGCGGAATCAACAAAAGTTTTTTCATAATTAAGTCCTTTCGCAGCAGATTTACTTTCATGTGTTAAGCAATTCGTGTCGGTTTGTTTTAATTAAACCCCTTCCTCAAATCCTCCCCGAATTTCTTCACTCTGTCAAAAAATTTCATACGCTTCTCGAAATTTTTATCCGTGAATTGTTTATCAAGCTGCCTGATAAAATCTTTCTGTGAATTCGACAGCTTCCGCGGAACTTCAAGCACAACTTTCACAAGCTGGTCGCCGCGCCCCTCGCGCTGAAGCCGCTTAACGCCCTTGCCCTTAAGCCGCAGTACGGTATCCGGTTGTGTACCTTCGGGAACGGTCAGTTTCACGCCGCCGTCAATTGTCGGCACTTCGATTTCCGCGCCAAGCACAGCCTGCGAGTAAGTAACAGGAATGTCGCAGTGAATATCAAAACCGCGCCGCTCGAAAAGTGAATCCCGCCGCACGGAAATCCGCACATTCAAGTCGCCTTTTCCGCCGCCCTGCGTACCGGAATTACCCTCGCTATGCACCCGAAGCGTTTGCCCATCGTCAATCCCCGCAGGAATCCCGACCGACACCTTTTTGCGCTTTTGAATCCGTCCCGCGCCGTTGCAGGTAGTACACGGGCTTTCAATAATTTTACCTTTACCGTGGCAGTGCGAACAGGTTT
>JAITFV010000058.1 GCA_031281115.1 Oscillospiraceae bacterium
TTGTACATTGCGTATTGACAACAATGGTGCGATATGTTAATACTGCGCTGAACAGCATTAATCACTCGCCGGCGCAATTTCAACCGGCTTTGAATTCTTTTGTTTTTCCTTCTTCTCGACGTATTCTTCTAAAAGCGTTTTCAGAACATTCATCGTAGGAACACCGAAAATCATTCCCGGAACGCCGCCGACAGCTCCGCCTATAGTGATTGCGATAATCACAAGGACGGGGCTGATTTTGAAGGATGTGCCCATAATTTTAGGATTAATGAAGTTGCCGTCAATCTGCTGCGTAATAAGCAGTATAATCGCGGTAATCACGCCGATTTCCCAGCCTTGTTCAAACATTATAATCAGCGTTGCGATAATTGAGCCGAAAATCGAACCGAAGTACGGGATTATATTCAACACGCCGAGCATTATACCGAGAACAAGCGCGTAGGAGGAGCCAATCAGGAAAAATTCAATAGTCACGATTGTGCCGAGTATAATTGAATCAAGCACCTGACAGCTTATAAATTTGCGGAAACTTAAGTCAATAAGGCGAACATATTTAAGTGCTCTGCCCTGCCTTTTCTCGTTACTCATCGCGCTTATAAGCCGCTTGAAAAAATCCCTCATGCGGTTGTATTCAAGTAGGAAGTAAATCGTTGAAACAATCGTCAGAATCGTTGTAAACAAGCTTCCGAAAAGCCACATTCCCACGCCTCCGGCTGTGCCGATGAGGTCAATATTCCCCCCGCCGAAGCTGTCGAAAATGCCTTCAAACGAAACGCCGCCCTGCGTGAAAACATCTAATTGCTCGTCAATTCCCATAGTTTGAACCAATGGTATGCGTTTAATTGCATTAATCGCCTGGTCGATATAATCAGGCATGAGTGCAATTAACTGCGATACATTTTCGTACACCATCGGAATAAACAGGCTTACGCCGAGAACAAGCACGGATATAACTATAGCTAAGATAACGAGAACGCTCACGCTCCGGGCGATTTTTTTCACCCATTTATATTTAATCTTCAGTATTTTATGTTCAAGCCACGAAACGGGGATATTTATGCAGAAAGCAACAACAAACCCGATAAGAAACGGGCTGACAATACTTATGATTCCTCCGAACCAACGCGCCACCGATTCAAAATCGAACAGCATTTTATACGCCAGCAGAACGAAGATTGCAAGGAAAAGCAGGTGTATGTGTTTAAGTATGTTTTTCATACGGGAGTGAGCGGGTCTCCATAAGAACCGCTACCATCCTCTCTTATACTAAAATCCAACCGCAAATGAGTTACGCAAGAAGTCTATTGGATTTTAGGGATGGCGCTGCTGCGACAGCGCGAAACCCTGTTATAACAGTATTAATTCGTTACTTTCCCCATTATAACCGCCTTTTCCAATTTTGTCAAGTATAATCGTTTAAATTGAAACTGTGGAACAGTTTTCAATTTAAACGATTATATTTCTTGGCAATCCCTAAATTTAAAACGGGTTCTTATTCATCATGAAACGGCTTTTTATTCGCTGCGATACAGATTTTCGCTAATATTCTTATAATCTCCGGCCGGCGTTCTTTAATGAGCCGGTTTACTTCAGCTTCGTCTGTGTCGCTCACGACCCGCACATACATCGGCGGCATAGAATCCATCGCGCTGTTAATAATTCCGCGCAGGCACTCGTCGCAGGCGCAGGCATTGAAACGCTCCACTGCCGTACCGAGCTGTTCTGTTATAAGCAGAAGAGGTACGCTCACAATCTGCCGCTCGGTTGCCGAGCGTGTGAAAACCTTAGGTTCGCTCTCTTCGGCTGCTTCAGCGGCAATCGCCTTTAAAGCGGGGTTTTCTTCGGCAGGTTCGGAAAGTTTTTCAATTTTCATATGTTTGACGATGGTTTTGCGTCGGTGCTTGCGGGGCAGCGGGTCAGGGGCTTCGGGAACTTCCGGTTCAAATGCAGGGTTCACCGCTCCCGGAGAATCGCCGGATTCATGCGGCCCGGATTTTTTCGGCAGAACGCCGCCCGCAGCGTTCCCTGCATTTTCCGGCAAACTTTTCAGATTCAAAAGTTTCAGCACATTCGAGGTTTTGTTATTCCTGGGCATTTAAACAACATCCTCCGGACGCGGATACTTGCGTGGTCTGCCGCGCCCTAATTTTTTCTCTACCCGCTTCGGTTTCTCGATACCGAGGATTTCGCAGGTGAGGTCGCGGAACTCTGCCGCCGATTTGGAGCGGGGCGCGTAGTCTATAATAGTTTTGCCGTGTGCGGGGGCTTCAGCCAAGGTCACGCTTTTAAGTATTTTTGTTTCAAATACATCAGTGTCAAGCTGCTCCGCAACAAGGCTTGAAAGCTCCTCAACTTCTTTCGTAAGAATAAGCCGCGGGTTATATTGATTAAGCAGAATCCCGCGCACTTCAAGCGCGTTGTTGAAGTACTTCTTGACGGCGAAAATCGTTTCTTTGAGCTGCGAAAGCCCTTGAAGACTCAATATTTCCGGAATCATCGGAATTACTAACCAGTTTGCCGCAGTGTAGGCATTGATTGTAAGAATCGAAAGTGCGGGCGGCGTGTCGATAACAATATAATCATAATCGGCAGCTAATTGGTCAAGCTGGTCTTTGAGGATATGCTCCCTGCCGATTGAGGTAAGCTCAAGTTCCGCGCCTGAGAGCAGAATATTTGAGCAGACAACGTCGCAACTCTCGGTGTGCCGGATGACGTCATAGAGGTCAACCTCGCCTTTGAATACATTATATATAGTATAGGCGTCCTCGGATTCCGCGCCGAGCGAGAAGCTCAAGTTCCCCTGCGGGTCTAAGTCTATTGCAAGGACTGATTTGCCCATCGCAGACAGACACCCGCAAATCCCCGCGCAGACTGTCGTTTTCCCGACGCCGCCCTTTTGGTTTGTTACCGCTATAATCTTTGCCATTTTTTACCGTCCTGTAAGGCGCGATGCCCACACCGCGCCGTTGAATTAGCAGAAAAACGCCATTACGGTGCGACGTGGGCATCGCGCCGCACATCAATCATATTGAGTGCATTAATTCCGTCAACACGCTATCCTCGGGATTATAAATATGGAAGTTGCATTTGCCGTTCTTCTTGACGAAATACATCGCTTCGTCGGCGGCGGCAAGCACGGTTTCGTTATCTCTGCCGTGGTCGGGGGTAATCGCGATTCCGAGGCTCGCCTTAATTTTAAGCGTTACGTTGTGCTTCTCGGCATGATAACCTTTGTCGAACATCTCAAGCACGGCTGTCGCTAACTTGTCGATATTGTTCAATGTCTGCTCTTCCGTTACGCACATAACGAACTCGTCACCGCCGAAACGCCCTGCAAAGCCCGCACTCCCGAGTTTGTCTTTAATAATATCCGCGACGGTCTTGATGATTTCGTCGCCGGTATCGTGACCGTAGGTATCGTTGATGAATTTAAAGTCGTCAACGTCTATGAATATAACGCCGACGCGGCTGGTTGCGCTTCTTGTAATTTCCGATTGCAGCTCCCGCATGAAAGTATTGCGGTTGAAAAGCCCGGAGAGGAAGTCATAGCTTGCGCGCTCGGACAGCTGCAGGGAGAGCAGCTTTTCGCTGTTGATGTTAGTAATAACGCCGATTACCCTGAGCAACTCGCCCAAGCGGTCAAGTACGCAGTGCGAGCGCACGGAAATCCATATCATGCTCCCTGTTTTAGTCTCAACCTGATACTCGCCGTTCATAGAGTCTAAATTCCTGAACAGTTTGTTTATATCAACGCTGTAGCGCTCGGCATCTTCCTTCTCCATCAGCGATTCAATGAATCTGCCGTTGGTAAGGGTTGCGCGTTCGGTTTCAATCTCGAACATTTCCATAAAGTTATCCGAAACAAACAGCACCTGCTTCTTAAAGTCCCACTCGAAGAGCATATTATCGGACAGCTCGGAAATCGTTCTGTGCATTTCTCCGCTGATTAATACCTCATCAAGCATTTCATTGAAGGATTCCGAGATATAGGCATATTCGTCCGTGCCTTTAACGTCAAGACGCTCGTTCATGTCGCCCTCGTTGATTCTGCGCATCTTTATAACTATGTCGTGCAGAGGGATTGTAACACGGCGTATGGTTCCGAGCGCGAATAAAACGAACAGAACAGACACGACCGCTACTACACTGACGATTATAATCATAGGCAGCGGGAAGGTGTCAATTTCCGATACAGGGAAAGTTCCGTACCAGAACCAGCCGTTCTTGATATTATTCTTGTTGCCGTTTATTGTGCCGTATGCGCCGATGTAAGTCGCGGAGTCAATGGTTCCTGAATCCACATCGCGTCTGACAGTAGTAATCGTGTTTGATATAAGTTCGTTGAGAGGGGGCGAGTTTGCCTGCCCTTGACGGACTACAGGTGAGTTGTCAATCCAAAGCGCGGTGCCTTTTCTGTCGGTAACAAAAAAGTTTCCTTCGCCCGCGAATAAGTCTCTGGTTCTGAGGTAATCCTTAAAAATTTCCGTTGAGTAAACCATGCAGATATAACCGAGGATAACCTCATCCTCATTTATATGGGTTAGAACAAAGAAAGTATTTTCACCGCCGTAGTTGGGGTCGGCTATGGTTATATTGGATATCAGCGTTTCGCTTCTGCTGAGTTCTTCCGCTTCGGCAAAGGCGCCGAAATGCGCTCCCGCGTTCTCAAAAGCATCAATGCGAACGGTTCCGTTTACGTCGATAATTATAACATTAAGCAGATGGGGACTCGCGGCAGTAACACTGTCAAACAAACGAACAACCTCGTCACGGACAGCATTAAAGTTCCCGCCGGCTGTGAGTTTGATTTCCTCAAACCGTGCAAGCGAATGCAACGATATTGCACACTCATCCACCACAACATCAAGCCCGACCGCTTGCGCGTAGCTCAATGCGTGAACCTCGGCTGTAGTGACCTGCGTATGCTGCTGAGCCGCCGCCGAAACACCGGTGAAAACCGCGGCACCCGCCGGAATCAGAATCGTGGCTAACAAAACTACGCTCAGCAGCGGTTTTAATCCTATCTTCATTTTTTCCCCCTTAGTTTATTTATACTAAACGTCCAATTTAAACAGCGATTTAAATTCAAAAATAAAACAACTATACAATATGGCTGACATCTACGATTTCGTCGGCTCCCGCGAGTTCTTCCGCGCGCTTTCTCATTTGAACCTGATTAATATATTTCGCCACCACTTCTTCCTGCCTTGCGTTCATGAAAAGGAAGCTGCAGCCGTAGCCGATTGCTTTTCCGCTGTCGTTGGTTTTCACCCGTAAGACCTTTGCCACGAACTCCATACCCCCGACAACTTCGGTTATTACGAGAGCTGTTACATCGTCTTTTTGCAGTTCAACCATATCGCTCGCCCCGAGAAAAACCCCGCCGATATTAATATCCTGTATAATGAACGGAATATGCGGGTCTAAGTCAACATACTTTGCTCCGCGCGTTATTGAAGTCAGCATACACGGGATTTCTAATGCGATTTTATAGAAACGGCGGCGGTCGGGCATTAGTTCGGCTTCCACCTGATTCAGCGTGAGATTAAGCTGCTGCTCGGTTGAAACGGCGATATGCGCCGGCAAACTGAATCTTTCGCCTGCTCTCGTGTGAGCAATTACAGATACGCTTGCGTTTCGTGCAAAAACAGGCAGATTCTTGCCTTTTATAAGAATCGTTTCATTCGGCTTAAAACGTTCGTCCTCTTTCACGATACTTTGCGGAAAGGTGAAATTCTTCGTCAAAGTTAAAAGCGCGCGCCCCTTAAAAGTGCAGATTTCTATTTTAATAACCTTGTTTTTATCAAGGACTTTATCAAGAACAGGCACTCCGCCACCCCCCGCAAAAAATGATTAAAAACTCTCTCATATCAAAGTATACTATAAAACAAAAAATAAATCAATAGATTTACTCATATTTTTGTTGATTTAGATGTTAAAGATAAAATGCAATTTCTTCCTTTAACAGTTTTTTCGCGAAAAAAGCTGTACAAATCCTTTTTTTTGTTGTATAATAAATAATATTTATATTAAAATCTAAAATTGACTTTAAAACAGGAATTAGGAATCAGGGGGGAAAATGCGGAGCTTTTTCCATGCGGAAACGCAGAAATACGCAAAAAGACGCAAGTACATATTATGGCTGACACTGCTGCCGCTTTTTCAAGCCTCATTAATCGCCGCGCTCATCGTAATTGTAAACTTCCGCGCCTTCCACGAAAAAGGCTATCATTTAATTGCTCTTCGCGGCATAACGGCAGCGGGGGCAGCGGGTACATTGGTGTTTTTTGCCGTTTTTATTATTACGGAACTGTTAATAAAACGGAACGCCCGCTATACTTTTTTTGAAATAGCGGAGAAAGCAATTATTTTCAGCCGCTACGACGGGGATTATATAAGCCGCGGCAAGCGGGTTGTAAGCCGGAAACTTTATATAATTCCGCTGTCTGCTCCGACGAAAACAGGCTATAGCGAGAAAAAGCGCAGAATCTACATAGAAAACGAACAAATCAGAGAGTACTGCGATTCAAGCGAACGGCTCAATTATAAGCTTTTGGACGGCTTCCCCGAGTTCGAGAGCTGGTGGTATAATCAAAACGGCTTTAAAATCCTGCCGGCGATTAAGATTCCGGAAACATTTGCGGGTACTGACACAGAAAAATTATGCAGGAGCATCGCCGAAGCAAAAAGAAATTTCGACAACGCGCCGAAGCCCAAACCGCACGTACATAAGGAAGCTGATTTTGTCAGGCGCAGACGGGCTTTTGAGAAATTAAAAAGCTTTCAGAATTACTAAAAAAAGGAAGAACCTCGAAATTTATCGAAAAAGATTTTAAATTTTATCAAAAAGTTGACGAAAAAGGGTTGAAAATTACTATATCTTGTGTTATAATGTTTTATATGTGCATTTATACGCAATGCCGCGAGAGGGAGGACAAGCTTATATGTCAGGTTTATTTAATACTACAGCGTTCAGGGTTGTTGAGCAGGGCATAAGCATAATGGCTGAGAGCAACCGGATTATTGCCCAGAACATATCCAACAGCGACACGCCCGGCTATAAAGCCAAGTATCTGTATTTTGAGGGGATTCTCCGCGACAGGATGAATATGAGAGAAACCGAGAGGTTCAGAAAAGAACTCCACATAGGCACGGCGATGTACATAGACGAGAAAACAAAAGGGCAGCCCGACGGCAATAATGTTTGCAATGATACGCAGCAGGCGCTGTTCGCGAAGAATCAAATCCGTTATAATGCGCTGATTAATCAGCTTAACTCAGAGTTTGAATTGTTGCGTACAGCAATGCGGCGGAACTAAAGCAGAACATCTGCTTTCAATAATCGGTGCAATGAGGTGAAATTATGGCTTTTTTATCATATCTTGACATATCTGTTTCGGCGATGGCGGCGCAAAGGCTTCGCATTGAAGTAATCGGGCATAACGTTGCGAACGCCTCGAACACCCGCACCGCCGGCGGCGAAGCATACAGGCGGCAGGTTGTTGTGTTCGGGGAGAACAGACCTTTCGCGAACTTACAGCCCGGCAAAAACTACGTCAGAAACCCGAATTTCAGTAATATGCTTGAAATGACGATGGCGCAGCGGCGTCAAAGGCAGATGGCGGGCGTACAGGTGATGAGAATTGCGGAAGACCCGACGCCTTTAACGCCGGTGTTCGACCCTGCGCACCCGCACGCGAACGAGGAAGGTTATTACTTTATGCCGAACGTGGACCTCGCCACCGAGCAGATGGACGCGATGGCGGCGACCCGCTCTTATGAAGCAAATCTGACAATATTCGACGAACTGAAAAACATGGCGACAAGAGCCCTGACGATAGGCAGATAATAATTACTAATTAGTAATTAGTAATTATTAATGTACAATGTTGGTGAAGAAAGGACTAAATGAAAATATGATTAATCAGATTCAAACGATTCAGCCGCTCGGAACCGTACTCGGCAGCCAAAATACACAAGCCGCCGATGTAAGCATTAATGCGCCGAATTTCCTTGACGTGTTCAAGAGCATAGTCGGCGGCGCGGCAGATACCCATGCGCAGAAGTCGCAGGATATGCTCGACCTCATGCTCGGCAATGTTGATGACCTTGAGCGGATTTCAGCTAATCAAACCAAGGCGCAGGTTGCCCTTGAATTATTGGTTAATACGAGAAACGTCACGCTTGAAGCATACAACGAAATAATTAAAATGTCGATTTAAGTTGAATCATATTTGTACATTGTATGAAAGGTTGTATACATAATGGACAAGGCAAGAGCAGGGCTTAAAAAGTTCGGCGTCACCGTTAAGGAAAAATGGAGCGGGGCGAATAAAAACACGCGCATAATTACGCTGGCTGTGGCTGCATCTATGATTGCGGCTTTGATTGTGCTGATTGCGCTTTCGGGTCGCGCCGATTTTGAAGTGCTTTACGCCGGCGTTTCCGCAGAGGAAATCAGCGAGATTACATCTGCGCTCAGCACCCTGGGCATACAGGCGAGAATAGACGGCTCGACCGTGAGCGTACCGAGAGATACGGTTGACAGTGCGCGTATGCAGCTTGCGATTCAAGGCTTCCCGAAATCTACATACAACTATAATATATGGAACGAGGGCGTGGGAATGTTCTCGACCGACGCCGAAAGACAGGAAATACAAAGGCAGCAGTTAGAGCAGAACATCAGAGCGACACTGCGGAGCCTGACCCCTATTCAGGACGCGCTCGTAACCGTGCATCCGGCAGAACAAAGACCTTATGTTATGTCTGTGGACAGGCTGCCCGCAAGAGCGAGCGTAATGCTTACGATTCATCAGGGTGTGCGGCTCAACTCGGCGCAAATTGAGGGTATATACCATTTAGTGCAGATGTCTGTACCTGAGCTTAGGAGGGAAAATCTGACCGTTGCAAACCAGGACGGCATAACGCTCATTGCAGACGATGCAAACAATGCGGAAGCGAATCTCGCGCTCGAAATGCAGAGAATGAATATGCAGTTCGAGTTTCAGAGAACGATGGAAAACAGACTCCGCTCTTCGGTGGAAGACCTGCTCGCCGGCACTGTGAGAGATTTCCGCGTTGCTGTAAATGTAAGGCTTAACTTCAGCGAATGGGAAAGCCAGTCCCGCGAATATGAGGGCGCGAACATTGATGAAATCGGCTTTCAGCACGGCATTGTGGATTTTGAGGAGCGATTGGTCGCGTGGAACGCCATAGATGCGGAGGGCGGCTTGGTGGGTATGACGGTTGACGCTGATATTTCGCCCGGTTCTCCTACGTGGGTCGGCGGCGAAGGCAGTGAGGCATATTTTGAACGCTCGGAAAGAACACAATACTTGGTAAATCAATACGATACATTTGCACGTTCCAACGGCTTTGACATTGATATGATAAACGTAGCTGTGCAAATTGACGAGGGCGCGCTTACGCAGGACCAAATCGATGAATACAGAATGCTGCTTGCGAACACGGTCGGCACGGAAATGGCTTATGTAAGCGTAAGACCGACAAACTTCCTGCTTGAAGCGCCGTTACAAATTACCGGACCTCCGCAGGGTTCGCCGGTCAGAAATATGCTTATATTCATCATCATCTCGCTTGGTGCGCTGTTAATCATACTCTTCATGCTCGCGATTATGTCGAGCGGCTCTAAGAAGAGGAGGCTCATCCGCGCTAAGGCGACCGCTTATCAGGGAGCGGGCGCAACGCCGGCTTTCGATGATATAGGCATGGGTTACAATACCTTTGAAGCGCCGCAGGACGAAGAACGCGAGGAAATCAAGCTTCAGTCGCTCCTCGGCGAAGGCGAAGGACAAACAAGAGATGCGCTGCTCAAGAATGAAATCCGTGAATTCGCTAAAACTAATCCCGATATAGTTGCACAGTTAATCAGAACGTGGATACGCGAAGGGTGACGGACAATTAACAATGGACAATTGACAATGGACAATTGACAATTGACAATGGACAATTAGATAGAATTATTAGGGGGTGTGTGAATTATGCCTGCTGCTGAGGGCGGAACTATTACCAATATGCAAAAAGCGTCTCTCGTGCTGTCTTCAATCGGCACAGAAAACGCCTCTTTGGTGTTCAAAAATTTTTCGGACGACGAAATAGAAAAGCTGACACTTGAAGTCGCGAAGAACGATTACTGGCCTATGGAAATCGTGGAGGAAGTGCTTAACGACTTCTATGAACTCTGCCTGACGCAGAAATTTATATCCGAGGGCGGCGTTGACTATGCGCGCGAAATACAAGAAAAAGCTTTCGGGCAGCAGCAGGCGGCGGCGCTGTTTGAAAAGATTACCAAGCAGCTTAAAACAAAGGCGTTCAGTTTTGTGCGGAAAGCTGACTATAAGAACCTGCTCGCAATCGTGCAGAACGAGCACCCGCAGACAATCGCGCTTATTCTGTCTTACGCGAGAAGCGACCAGGCTTCGGCGATTTTGTCGGAGCTTCCGAAAGACGTGAGAATAGAAGTAGTTGAGAGAATCGCGAAGATGGACTCTGCCTCTCCCGATGTCGTGCGTTCAATTGAAGCGACGCTGGAGAAGAAGTTCGCAAATCTTATTTCTGCGGAAAGCATGGACGTGGGCGGCATTAACTACATTGCGGATGTTCTGAACTCTGTAGACAGAGGAACAGAAAAACAAATCTTCGACGAACTCGCCCAGCGCGACCCGAAGCTCGCAGACGAAATCAGGCAGAAGATGTTCGTGTTCGAGGATATAATGATGCTCGACGATATATCAGTTCAGGCGTTCCTCAAGGAAGTCGACCCGAAAGACCTTGCAGTCGCGATTAAAGGCTCAACCTCGGAAGTTGCCGATTCCATATACCGCAATATGTCCCAGCGCGCAAGAGAGAGCTTGCAGACAGACGTCGAATATCTGCATAATGTCCGTCTCCGCGACGTGGAAGAGTCACAGCAGCGCATAGTTGCCGTTATAAGGCGGCTTGAGGAAGACGGCGTCTTAACGATTTCCAAGGGCGGAGCAGACGAAATTATTTCATAACTCCGTAATTATTAATTGATATAAAATGGTGGTTTTTGAATGTTTCAGCAAAGCAGTAAGTTTGTATTTATTCCCGGGCATAAGGCAGAAAATCCTAATCCTGCCGCCGGGAATATCGTCATGCGCCGGGTCGAGGGGATGAATACAGGGGAGGAATTCGCGGCAAGACCCATACTGAGACCGGGCATTAAACCCGGCGGGAATGCGGGGCGTAACGCCCTCGGCGCGCCGGAATCACCTCCGGAAGAAATTCAAGAACCTGAAGTCCCTCTAAACGCGCAGGAGCAGCTTCTTTTACGCAAGGAAATCATCACGCAGTATGATGCGCTCCGTCAGCAGTATATTGCAGAGGGTGAGAAAGCAAAGTTTGACGCGCAGGAATGGGCGCAGAGATTAGTCGAAACCACTGAAAACGACATTCGGAACCTCTATAATAAAAACGAGCAGGATTGCGCAGTGAAGCGCAAAGATTCTGAAGAGCAGGGCTACAAAGACGGTTACGAAAAAGGTTTTTCCGAAGGCAGCGAAAAAGGCTACGAAGAGGGCTACAGCAAAGCGCACGGCAAATGCGAGGGAACCTTAAAAGAGCTGCTTGGTATATTGGAACAAATAGACATCGAACGCGAGAGGTATTTTAAAGAATACGAGAACCGCCTTTTTGATACTATATTTACTATAGCGAATAAAATCACCGTTGACAGCCTTAAACAAAAAGACAAGACAGTGATTACCAAAATGCTTCGTGAAGCCGCGAAAGTCTTCCGTAACTCCGAGTATGTGAAAGTTACGCTGTCAAAGCTTGATACCGAGCAGTGCGGGACGGCGGGGCTTGACACCATGCGGGAAATCTTCCGCGAAGCTCAGCACATAGAGTTTGAAATAGTCAAAGATGCGCCTGAGGGTACGCTGATTCTCGACAACGGCAGCGAAATAACCGACGCGGGCGTCGCGACGCAGCTGATGATGATTGAAAAATTAGGCAAAGGCAAGTTTAGGGATAAGGCGGAGGAAGAGTAGGAGGAAAATGATATGGCAAGCGGCACAGAAATCAGAACAGCGCAAAAAGAAAAATTGTTTGATTTATTAAAACTTAAAAAAGTTTTGGAAAAAAATAATGCCTCAATCAACCTTGATGCGTTGAGTGAATTAATAATCAGAACCAAAGCTTCTATGGAAGCGGAAGACGTAGCTTATGTCGAAAAAATGATAGCAGAGCTGAAATAATGGATTTAAACAGCTTTAACAAAGAACTTAAAACTTACGATTCTTACCGCAATATGGGTAAGATTGAAAAAATAATCGGAATGACGATTGAGGCGAGCGGCCCGATTTGCAACATCGGTGATGTTTGCCGCATTTTCAGCAAGGATATGCACAGCCATGTTTTCGCGGAAGTCGTGGGCTTTAATTCCGAGAACGTACTGCTCATGCCTTATACCGACATCGAGGGAATAGGTCCGGGCAGCATTGTTGATAATACCGGCGAGAAACTGATGGTGAAAACCGGCGAAAGTCTAATCGGGCGCATTATTGATGCAATCGGTACGCCTATTGACGGCGGCGGCGAAGTCGAATACACGGGTGTAATGCCGATTTCGGGGATTCCCGTAAATCCGCTGACCCGCCCGAAAATAGCGGAGCCTATTGAACTCGGCATAAAAGCAATCGACGGTGTCATGACGCTCGGAAAAGGGCAGAGAATCGGTATTTTTGCGGGTTCCGGCGTGGGGAAATCCACATTGATGGGCATGGTAGCGAGAAAAGTCAAAGCCGACCTGAACGTAATCGCGCTCGTGGGAGAGCGTGGGCGTGAGGTGCGTGAATTTATAGAAAACGACCTCGGCGACGAGGGAATGGCGCGCTCTGTGGTTGTAGTCGCGACGGGCGACCAGCCTGCAATGATGCGCAATAAATGCCCGCTGACTGCGACCGCGATTGCTGAATATTTCATGCGGCAGGGCAAAGATGTACTTTTGATGATGGACAACCTGACACGTTTCGCTATGGCGCAGCGTGAAGTCGGGCTGTCTATAGGTGAGCCGCCGATTGCGAGGGGATACACGCCGTCGATTTATTCCGCGCTGCCGAAGCTTTTGGAGCGTGCGGGCTGCTTCGAGAAAGGCAGTATCACGGGAATTTATGCGGTTTTGGTTGAAGGCGACGATACCAACGAGCCGATAGCCGACACTGTGCGCGGAATTATAGACGGGCATATAGTTTTATCGCGGAAAATAGCGGCAAGGAACCATTATCCCGCTATTGATATATTAAACAGCGTTTCAAGGCTTATGGTGCTTGTCACGCCGCAGGCACATCAGGACTTGGCGAACAGGCTTCGTAATCTGCTCGCGCTTTATGAAGCGAACGCAGACCTTATTGCAATCGGTGCATATAAAGCGGGGACAAACCCCGCGCTTGACGAAGCAATCAGCAAAATAAATGCAATCAACGGCTTCCTCACTCAAAGAATCAAGGAATCGTTTGATTTAGATGAAACTGTTAAATTGTTGGAGCAGGTGGTCATGTAGGGTGCGATGAAAAAATTTGAGTTTTCTTTAGCGAAATTAAAAACCTACAAAGAGCGTATGCTTGAAGCCGAAAAAAACAATCTCGGGATTCTGCGGCGCGAGCTTGTCATCTTACAGGGGCAGCTGCAGGATATTCTCGACAACATAAAAGATAAGAACGCAGAACTCGCCGAAAAGATGGTGAAAGGCATTACGCCGGTAGACATAGCGGTACGGAAAAGGTTTATTACTTCGCGCAAGCAGGATGCGTCTTTAAAGCAAATCGAAATCGTCCGGAAAGAAGACGAAATCGTGCGACAACTTGAGGTCGTGTTAGAATTACAAAAAGAAGTCGCCTCGTTAGAGAAGTTAGAGGAAGGTCAGCTTGAGGAGTACCGCGCATTAGAACTCAAGGAAACCGAGTTGTTTATTGATGAATTTATGACTAACGCAGACTTTAGGAAGCAAAAAAGCTAAAATTTCGACAAAATTTATATAAAATTTGTAAAAATTGCGAGTAATTATTGACAAAAGGGCATTTTTTGTGTATAATCGGAAGAAGGTGGGTAAACATGCACCATTTTTGCTATTTTTGTTTTTAATTTATGTTATTAAGTCTTAAAATGGCTTAATATATATTAAATTTCATGCAGGAAGGAGGTGTATGAAATGATGGTGAGCATAAACATTACCCCGCAAGGTATTCCGCAAGCCCCGCAATGCGCAGGATTCGGTGAAATTTCGGAAGCATACGGTGAAGAAGGCTTCGGAGAATGTGTTAAACTGGCGATTACGGAGTTAGGACGGCAGGAAACAGGCTGTGCGCCAAAAATGTTTTATGAAAAAGGTACAGTAACGGAAGCCCCCGAATTTATTCCGAAGCCGAAACAGAAGCAAGATTGCGGCGAAGAAGAGCAAATCCTCGCAAGCTGTTTACTCAGCATGGCGATACCGGCAGTAATTGACGAAAAACCGAAAATTGCCGAACTTGAAACTGTGGTAAAGCCGCAAGCGCATACCGCCCCCCCCGAATTACCGGAGATGTCTGCAGAACGCGATGTAAACAGCGCACCGCAGCCCCCCGGGAACACAGAAATTCCCGGACAGGCAGGACCCGAAACCCCGGAACCCGTAAAATCTGAAACAGCGCAGGTTTCCGAAACGCCGGAAATAGCGGGGGCAAAAGCGCCCGAACCCGCAACACCGGAACCTGTTAAGTCCGAAACAGCGCAAGTTACGGCAGAAGAAACGCTTCGGTTCGCTGATTCGTCAGAGCCAAAAGTATTCGCAGCGGAAAGCGGAGAAGCAATTGCTGAAAACCCGGAAGCGGTTCACCCGCAGGGCTATGTACAGCCGGAAACTTATAAAGCTTCCGAAACCGCGCAAATACTTACTGCCGAATTCCACGGAACAGCAAAGCAAACGCAGCTCCCGAAAGCGGAAGCGCAGCATGTAAGGAGCGGGATTATTTACAGCGAAAAGCCCGCAGAAACAGCCGAAATACCGAAGCATACTGTTACGCAGATTCCGCAGGAAGCAAAAGAGTTCCTTGAAAAGTTCGGCGAAGTCAAGTTTGCGGCAGAAAACGGAAAGAGCGCGGAAATAACGGCAGAACCGGTAAAGCCCGAAGAAACCTTGAAAGTATGGGAAACAATACAAAAGGCACATGTTGAAATCAAGGAAAAGCCGGAAGAGCTTAACGAGCTGCTCGAAAAGTTTAAGGCGCAGAATCACGGGAAAACAGAGAAACTTGAAAAAACGGAAAAACCCGCAGAAATGCCTAAAACCCAAGAAACAGCGAAAACTTCCGAAACAACGAAAATTCACGATATACCGAAAACTCCCGAAACTCTGCAAATTTCTGCAACAACTCACTTTGAGCCGAAATCTGTAATCCCCGAAAAAGCCGACTTGCCGCAGCTGCCGAAAAGCACAATTACACAGGTCAGTGAGCAGATTTTAGCGAAGATGGCAACCGCAAAAAACGGCACGACTGCCTTCGAGATGATTTTAAATCCCGCCGAGCTCGGTAAAATCTCGGTAAAAATTGTGGTTCAGGCGACAGGAACGGCGGTCGAAATTACCGCAGAAAAGGCAGCCACTGCGCAGCTTCTGCAAAATTCAGCCGATAAAATCGGTTTCGCGCTTGAAAGAAGTGATGCAAAACTCGAAAGTTTTGTTGTAAACGTTGAAACCAAGCAGGATTACAGCGAGCAACGCGAAAATCGGAACGATAACCGCGGCGAACAGCAGCAGCAAGATTCTGATGAAGCAGGCGAAGAAGAACAGGGCATCAGTTTCGCGGAGCTGTTACAGGCAGGTTAATTCTTCTTGAAAGGAGGAACGCACATGAGCGTAAACAGCACACAAAGCATTGCCGAGAACAGAGAACGGTTTGCACGATATTTCACGAATCAGGATAAAGACGCATTTTCGATGGAGAACTTTTTTAATCTGCTGATGGCGGAGATGGCGAACCAGGACCCGCTTGAACCGATGAGTAACACGGATTTTATCGGAAACTTAGCGAACTTCACGGCATTGAAAGCACAGCAGGACGCGCTCTACTATCAAAACGCGAATTACGCGCAGTCGTTAGTGGGCAAGACCGTAACAGTACCGGTAACGGACGGCTCGGGTCTAAGGTTTGCAAGCGGAATAGTTACATCAATGCAGGTAACGGACGGCGAGTTCAGCGTTAAGGTCAATGGCAAGAATCACCCGCTCTCAAGCATAATGGAAATTCTGCCGACCCAAAACCCCTACACGATTAACGGAAACGAAGGCGCATACGCGGCCGCGCTCATCGGCATGAAAGTAACGGTAGTCGGAACCAGCGATACAGGTTTAAGAATTACCGAAACAGGTATCGTCCGGCGTTTTGAGGTCAGGGACAACGAAATCAGTATAATCATCGGCGACTTATCCTACCCGCTTTCAAGCGTACTCAGGGTTGAAGCACCGGACGCGGCAGACCCCGGCGATGACGACAACTGGGAAGGCGGAGGTTCCGCAGATGCACCGCCCGCACCGCCGTCGGCAGGAGAACCCGACTCCGACTTAGTGGCAGAACTTGAGAATTACACGGAGGGATTAGGTCAGCTAATTTATTAGAAAGGAGTGGCAAGGATGCTGTTAAATGACTTTCTTAAACTGCGCGGTCAGCAAATAAACGTAAATAAACCGCAAGAAGCGCAGAATTTACCGAACACTTCCGCGGCTCCTCAGATTAACGAGCAAGGTCAGTCTTTCGCGGATGCGTTGAAAGCAAAGCTTGAAAAAACAAGCGCAATTGAATTTTCTAATCATGCAATCCGCAGGCTCGACAGCAGGAGCGTAGACATCGACGAGAACGGCAAGCTCGAAAGGCTCAACAAAGGCGTGGAGATAGCCGCTGAAAAAGGAAGCAACGAAACTTTAATCTTAGTGGATTCCACCGCGTTCATCGTAAATGTCAGAAATAACAAAGTCATTACAACCATGGAAATGGAAGAACTAAAAGGCAACGTATTCACAAATATCGACTCAACAGTTATAATGTAAATAATTAAATAACAGCCGGCGAACCGAATGAATAATTGAAAATCATTCATTCCAAACATTGGTCCCTAACGGGAAATGTTCTCTGCCTTGACTGACTGACAGGCAGAAACGAACTGATAATTATCAACTTTCAATTATCAGTTGTTCGTTCGGCGCATGAGAAAGGACTTTATCACTTATGATGAAATCGCTTTTTTCCGGCGTTTCCGGACTTAAAAACCACACCGTAAGAATGGACGTTATAGGCAACAACATCGCAAACGTCAACACCATGGCTTACAAAGCAAACACTGTTACTTTCAGGGATGTTTTCTATCAGACACGCAGCTTCGCTTCCGCAGGCGACAACGT
>JAITFV010000102.1 GCA_031281115.1 Oscillospiraceae bacterium
AAAAAAACTTTTCTCTGCCTTGTTCGCTAATATAACATATGCAGCAGATAAACCGCGCTGTGCGTTTTTCGTAAGGCACGCCGTCTAATTTTTCGAGAAGCCACGCTGTATCATAATTCGCTGAATAAACGCCCGGCTCACCGTCCAGGAAATCGACTTCAAGCCCGCTGTCATCGGCTAAAACCGGCTTCTTTGCGAGCGCGAAAATTTCCCGCGCTTTAATTCTTGCATTCTCTTCAAAAGTCGTGCCGGTTTCCTCGGGAGCCGCGGTTATACCCGCATCGGCGAGCGATAAAACTGCAAAACCGCGCGATTCTAATATTTTTTTTAATTCTGTTAATTTGCCTTTGTTATTAGTAGCGGCAATTATTTCTCTCATTCCGAATCCTCATCAAATCCCAGCAAAGCGTCTGCGAACATCTTCGCGTCAAACGGCTGTAAATCATCGATTTTCTCCCCCACGCCTATGAATTTAACAGGGATTCCGAGTTCATTTTTAATCGGGATTACAATCCCGCCTTTTGAAGTTCCGTCAAGTTTTGTCAGCACGATGCCTGTTATATCGGCGGTTTCACCGAAGAGCCGCGCTTGATTTACCGCGTTCTGCCCTGTCGTCCCGTCAAGCACTAACAACGTTTCCACAGCGCAATCCGGCAGCTGCTGATTAAGAGTTCGCACGATTTTTTTAAGTTCATCCATTAGGTGTTTTTTGTTGTGAAGCCGTCCCGCTGTATCTATGATTAACACATCGGCGTTCCGTGCGATTGCTGCTTTACACGAATCAAAAACCACCGAAGCCGGGTCGCTGCCCTCTTTATGTTTTATTATATCCGCATCGGCGCGATTTGCCCACTCGGAAAGTTGCTCAATCGCCGCTGCGCGAAACGTATCCGCCGCGCCTATTATGACTTTTTTACCCCCTGCTTTAAGATTATTCGCCAATTTTCCTATTGTGGTGGTTTTTCCTGCGCCGTTCACGCCGATTATCAGAATCGCTGACGGCGTTGTCGCTGCAGAAAACGGCGACCCCGCCGTACCGCCAAAAAGTTCGCTCCCGCCATCAATTAATTCTGCGATTATGTCGCGCAGAAGCTGTTTTATTTCGGCAGGTTCAGTAAGCCGCCCGCGCTTGGTTTCTGCGCGGAGTCGTTCGCATATATCGCCCGCTGTTTTCGCGCCCAAATCCGAAAGAATCAGAATTTCCTCAAGTTCCTCGAAAAATTCATCGTCAATTTTCGTGAACGCGCCGATTATACCATCGACTTTGTCTGAAAACGCGCTCTTGGTCTTGCTTAAACCCTCTTTAATTCTGCTGAATAAACCCATATTTTCTCCTTAAATTATCTCTACATCGTATTCTTCAAAGTCGTTCGCAAGCTCCTGCTTGAGCAGCCTTGAAACACCTTTCTCCTGCATGAAAACCCCGTAAAGCACGTCACAGCCTTCAATTGTACCGCGCCTGTGTGTAATGAGCATAAGCTGTGTCTGCTTTGAAAAACGCTTTAAGTAGGTCACATACTTGATAATATTCACCTCATCAAGTGCGGCGTCAACCTCATCAAGCATACAAAACGGTGTCGGTCTGTGCAGCAAAATCGCGAAGTAAATCGTAATAGCAACCATCGCCTGTTCCCCGCCCGAAAGCGAAATCAAATTCTTTATTACCTTTCCCGGAGGCGCTGCAAAAATTTCAATTCCCGAACCTAAAACATCATCGGGGTCTGTAAGCTCAAGCCGTGCTTTTCCGCCGCCGAATATTTCAGTGAAAACCCGCTCAAACCGGTAGTTAATCGCATTGAAACTTTCAAGGAATTTTTCTTTTATGTTTACCGTCAGTTCCGCGATTAACCGCTCAAGCTCCGCTTTAGAATGTTCAACGTCGCTTAGCTGTTCATGCAAGTTTTTGTACCGTTCGCCGACTTCCAAAAACTCCTCAATCGCCGCGAAATTCACGCTTCCGAGCGCGTTGATTGCTTTGCGAACCTCGACGAGTTCAGCCTTTGCCGCCCGCATATTTTCAATCGGTTCAGCAAGGCTCTCTGCCTCGCTCGGCGCAAGCTCATACTTCTCCCAAAGTTCGTCCTTAATTCGGTTTATGTCATTTTCGGCGGTGGTTTTACGCTCTCTCGCAAGAACCAAAGCATTTGAGAAACGTTCCCGCTCCGCGCTTTTTTCGCGGATTTCCTTATTGATTTCCGAGATTTTTTTCTCAATATCGCCGATACGAACCGCTGACTGTTCAATTTCTTCGCGGTTCCCGGAAAAGCTCGCTGTTATCTGTTTAATTTTTTCTTTTCCCAGCTCAATCAACTCATCAAGTTCTATGTTTCTTTGCAATAAATTTTCGGTTTCTTTTTCAAGATTTCCGCTGTCCTCACCGAGCCGCTGCTTCGCTTCATTAATGCTCTGAATCTGCTGTTCAAGGCTTTCTATATCCTTTTTAACAGACAGTGTTTCTAAGTTTAACCGCGTTATTTCATCGCCTGCTTCGTTTCTTTTTGCGATTGATGTTTCCTGCAATGTCCCGAGCTTTTCAGCTTTTTTCTCGTTTTCTCTGATTGAGGAAGCTGTGCTTTCAAGCACCTCGCCGCATTTTTGAATCAACGCTTCCTGCGCCGCCATCTGGCTCTTGTTGCGGTCGATTATAAGCTGCGCGTTTTCCGCCTGCTCCTCACACTGCGCTATTAGGTTTTCGATGCCGCCGACTTCCGCGCTTATTTTTATTTCTTCATTTAATAATCCTGCAACTTTTTCTTTAAATCCCTCTGTTTCAATCGCCATTTTATTAACTTCCGCTGCAAGCATGGCATGGTCGTTTTTCGCGAGAGTAAGTTTTTCATCAAGGTTTTTAAGCTCTTTCCCGAGAGTTTCGATTTCCTGTTTTCTGCTGATTATACCTGCGGTTTCCTTAACCGAGCCGCCGGTGAACGAGCCGCCTGCATTTATTACCTGCCCGTCAAGCGTTACAATTTTGAACTTGTAATTATGCTTTTTTGCTAAAAAAGTCGCGGTATCTATGTCCTCGGCGATGACAGTTCTGCCGAGCAGAGATTTAATAATTTCGCTGTACTTTTTTTCAAACGAAACGAGCTCATGACCAAGACCTAAATATCCGTCTTCAGCGGTTAAATCTTGATATTCCGTCAGGTTTAATTCGCGTCCCTTTATTGAAGTTAAAGGCAGAAATGTGGCGCGCCCTGCGTTAGATTCTTTCAGGAAGCGGATACACCTTTTTGCAGTTTCTTCACTCTCCACAATTACATTTTGAAGCGCGGAACCAAGCGCGATTTCAACCGCTACGCCGTACTTTCCGCTGACTTTAATTATATCCGCAACAGTGCCGTGAATACCGGTCATCTGTTTCGTTTTTCCTGCTGAAATAATCGCTTTAACGCTGCTGTAGTATCCCGTCATGTTCCGCTCTACATCTGACAAGACATCAAAGCGAGATTTCTTTCTGTCGTGTTCAACCCGCAATTTCGAGAAACTCTCTTCGCTTTCTTTTAACTTGTTGCGTTTTGATTCAAGTAAACGCGAATAACCTGCGAGTTTATTCTCGTTTTCCCGCTTTTCTTCCTCAATTTTATTTACACTTCTTTGCAGTTCAGATTTCTTGTTTTTATAACCGTCAATCAAGCCCTCGCGGCTCTCCGTTTGCTCGGTAATTTCTTCAAGTTGGTTTTTTAAATCCGCCCACGCCTGCTCAGAATTGGACAGCGAAACCCGCGCTTCCGTGCGCTTTGCGGTGAGCAGGGCAATCTCACGGTCAAGCTCTTTCGCGTCTCCTTCAAGCGCGGAATTCTCCTCTGTAATTTGCATAATAAGCTGATTTTGTTCGTCGCTTTTCACGCCGATTTCGTTAAGTTCATCGCCCTTATTTTCTATTTCCGAATTTAAAATATTTATTTGTTTATCAAGTTCTTCCGAGCTTTTTTTGCTGCCTCCAATCTGCTCGCGAATTGCCTCCACGCGTCCATTATTATGAACAATGTCATTCTCAAAAACCGCAATCTTCGTCTCGGCTTCTGCGATTTCATCGCGCGCAGATTCATTAACCCGATGCAGTTCGCTCATCTTTGCAGAGAGCTGCATTTTTTCGTTTAAATTCTGCTCGTTTTGCTCTTCCAGTAATATAATTTCACGGTCGTAATGCTCGCATTCACCTTCGTTTTGCAGGATTTTATTCTCAGTATCAAGCATACTTTCATCAATTCTTTTGAGTTCCGCGATGCTTACAGAAATTTCAATTTTCTTTTCCTTTTCAATTAAAACAACTGCTTTTTTTGCCTTCTCTGATTGCTTTTCAAGCACCGGCAGCCTGTCTTCAAGCTCCTTTGTTATATCCAAAAGCCGCAAAATATTTTCATCAGCACGTCGAAGTTCGCGCTCAGCCTGTTCTTTTTTGTGCAGAAATTTTGTAACGCCCGCCGCTTCCTCGAAAATCTCGCGGCGTTCGCGCCCCTTGCTGTTTATTATTTCTGCGACGCGCCCCTGCCCTACGATTGAATAACCCTCACGGCCAAGACCCGTACCCATGAAAAGCTCGTGAATGTCCCTCAGGCGCGATTTTGTACCATTAATCAGATATTCGCTTTCACCGTTTCGGTAAAGCTTACGGGTAATATTAACCTCGTCCGTTCCTGTATTTAACGCACGGTCATTATTATCTATCATAAGTGACACCCGCGCAAAACCCATCTGCTTGCGTGTTTGCGTACCATGGAAAATGACGTCCTCCATCTTATCGCCGCGCAGAGTTTTCGCGCCCTGCTCACCCATAACCCAGCGCAAGGCATCACTAATATTGCTTTTCCCATTCCCGTTGCTTCCGACAAGAGCTGTCATTTTTGAGTCGAAATTCAAAATTGTTTTGTCGGGAAAAGATTTAAAGCCGTGGATTTCAAGCGATTTAAAAAACATTTTCTATCCAGAGATTTTCGCCCTGTTTCTCCTTTATTTTGTAGGTATAGCCAAGTTTTCCCAGTTTTATTCTATTCTCACTTTTGTGTCCGTTAATTTTACTGATATTTTTTCTGTCAGTATAAATCTTAAATTTTTTTGTTTCACTTTTCTGCATAAATTCAAGCATTTTTTTATAATAATATCTCCCTATGCAAAGCTCACCAAGCTGAAGACCGTAATTTCCGCCGATTATTTCGTTTCTTCGTTCTTTGTCTTTGCTGCTTATATTTAATCCGAGGCGGATGACTTTGATGTTTTTTTCTACAAACCGCTTGTAAATTTCCGCGCAGAGTTCAACAGTTTCTTCAAGTGAAAATGTTTCGTATTCTCCCCGCTCAAAAAGGTCGCCGAGCATCGTACCTTTTAAAATCACAGTCGGATAAATCCGCGCTGTGTCCGGTTTTAAAGAAATCAACTCGCCAGCTGTGAACAGCGATTTTTCAGGTGTATCGCCGAGAAGCCCTGTCATCATTTGCACACCCAGCTCGAATCCGTAAGCCTTAATTAGTTTTGCACTTCTTCGCACATCATCAGAGGTATGCCTGCGGTTGTTTAGTTCCAATACTTCTTCATCCATGCTCTGAACGCCGAGTTCAACAGCATTAACACCGTAATTTTTCAGCTGCTTCAAGATGTTTTCGTCAATGTAATCCGGTCGCGTTGAACAGCGGATTCCGGTAAATATTTCCGGTTCTTTTTTCAAATAATCATTTGCAGTGCTAAGTAATTCCTCGCGGTAATCCCGGTCGAGCGCAGTAAACGTTCCGCCGAAAAATCCGATTTGCGCTGTTAAATTCCGCTGTTTCAGCGACAGTACATAATTTTCCAAAACCTCGCGAACATCTTTCGCGCTGACGGAATTCTCCGCTTTCGTTGTTTTATTCTGGTCGCAAAACGAACACATATGTGGACAGCCGAGATGCGGTATAAATATAGCCGCATTTGTTTTATTCTTCATCGTAACCCATTAATCTTATGGCTTCCCGCGCCGCATTCTGCTCTGCTTCTTTTTTACTTTTTCCTGTTCCTGTGCCGATTTGCTGATTGTTCAAAAGTACGCTCGAAGTGAAAATTTTATTATGCGCCTCACCTGTTTCATTTTCGAGATTGTATGAAATTTTTTCCTCGGGGTTCTGTTGAATTATTTCCTGTAAGGCGGTTTTATAATCGCTGAGTAGCGGTTTTCCGCTTGTCAGTTTTTCTTTTTCAGGCAGGAAATCAAGTACGAATTTCATGGCTTTTTCAAGTCCCCCGTCGAGATAAATCGCTGCGATTAACGCCTCGAACGCGTCTGCAAGAATCGATTTCCGCTCTCTGCCACCTGTATTTTCTTCACCTTTGCCGAGGAAAAGTTCTGCCCCTAAATCTATTTTCTGCGCGAAATTAAAGAGTGATGATTCACAAACAATTCCCGCGCGCAGCTTAGTTAATTGCCCTTCCGGAATGCCGCGTAGCTGCTCGAATAAGTACTTCGACGTGATTAACGAAAGCACACTGTCACCGAGAAATTCAAGCCGCTCGTTGCTTACGCGCTTCTTGTTTGAAGCATGTGACGAATGGGTTAGCGCCTCGTTGAGTAACGCTTTATTTTTAAATGTATATTTGATTTTTTTCTCGAATGCTGTCATTAATTCTCCTCTTTCAGCGCGGCAATTCCACGCTCAATTTCACCAATAGCACCCGCGAAATTTACTGCTTGTCTGATTGCGTTTTTGAACGCCAGCTCGTCACTTGAACCATGCGCTTTTATCACCGGCTTTTTAATTCCAAGCAACGGAGAGCCGCCAACTTCGCGGTAATCTGTTTTTCTACTGAGCGCCTTAACACCTTTCTTGGACAGCAGATATCCTATTTTTGAACCTGCGTTTACGCTAAAAATATCGCGCAACGATGCCTTCATAAATGCGCCCATACCCTCAACCGCTTTCAGGTAGATGTTCCCTGTGAAGCCATCTGTAACCGCAACATCGCAGACGTTGAGAGTTGGGTCGCGCCCCTCAATATTACCGATGAAATTCACCGGCGCGCTTTGCAGAGCTTCGTATGCCTTTTGCTCAAGCTCGCGTCCTTTTTCCCGCTCACTGCCTACGTTTAAAAGTCCCACGCGCGGGTTTTCAACGCCCATTATTTTATTCATGAATATACTGCCCATCACGCCAAACTGTGCAAGCATATCAGCGCGGCACTCCATGTTTGCGCCGCCGTCAAGAAGCATATAAAAACCGCTGATACCCGGCATAATCGGCGCAAGCGCAGGACGTTTTACGCCTTTCATTCTGCCCACAAGCATGGTCGCACCGACAACCATGGCTGCTGTGCTGCCAGCGCTGACAAAAGCGTCTGCTCCGCCGCTTGCGACAAGCTGAAACGCTATGCCCATTGAGCTGTTTTTCTTGTTTGTGCGGATGCTCATGGGGTCGTCTTCGATTTCAATTACGCCGTCAGCATTTACAACCGTGATGTTTTGAGCCGAAACACCGAGCGCATCCATGCGTGATTTTATAATTTCCTCATCGCCTGTAAGTATAATTTCAACCGGCGAACCGGAGGCGGTAAAGTCGGCGATTGCTGCCGCCGCACCGAGAATAACCTTGTCGGGGGCGTGGTCGCCGCCGAAAGCGTCTAATGCGATTTTCACCGGTGCGCCTCCGCCGGCAATATTTTTTGTGAACAATTTAGGCAATACCGTGACCTCCTTCTTCAGCGCATCTGAAGAACGAATGTGCCGCACTTCTTAAAAGTCTTTCAAACCTTGCTATTTCTTCATTTGAATAATTACCGATTTTTTCAATTTGTTCATACGACGGCAGCATATATGTCACAGAATCAAACCCAAAATCCGCAGGATGCTCAAAATGGACTTTTACAGATTTATCTCCCCCCGCACCCAATAAGTGCGAATGGGTTATAAGCGTTTCGTCATTTAAAGTAACATAATCGTACATCATAAATCTTTCCTCCGGTTAATTATTAATTTCAGGATTATCCGTTCTGCCGACCAAATAATCTAAGGACACGCCGAAATAATCGGCAAGCTCAACCGCTTTTTCAAGCGTTGTTGTTCTTCTTCCGCGCTCAATATCCGAAAGCCATGTTTTTGTAACTCCTAATACAATAACAATGTCTTCTTGTTTAAGTTTTTTTTCATATCTTAAATTTCTGACTCTCTCAGCAAATAACATAAAAAACCTCCAAAAAATATTTTTTTAATCTTTTTCTTGAAACCTTAAAGTAGTTTTTAAGTCGTGCAGAGCACGTTCTGCAAGTGCTGCGTAACGCTCCCGCTTGTTTTTCGGGCGAACACCGCCCGCCCTTGCACAAACCGGCGGCAAAAGCCCCATATTCGCGCCGAGCGGCTGGAAATTCGTAACACTCTTATCGCTGATATACCGCGACAGTGCGCCTGTAATCGTAGTTTCCGGTAATTCAAACGGCGGTAATTCTTTCATCTTCCGCGCTAATGAAAGCCCCGCGATTATACCGCCCGCCGCGCTCTCCGCATAACCCTCGGTTCCGGTAATCTGCCCTGCAAAATAAATATTATCGGAGCCTTTGAGCATGAAGCTGCTGTCCAAAACACGCGGGCTGTCAAGAAATGTGTTGCGGTGCATTACGCCGTACCGCATAAACTCGGCGCTTTCAAGCCCCGGAATAAGGCGGAAAACCCGCTCCTGTTCCCCAAATTTGAGATTCGTTTGAAAACCGACAATGTTGAACAGAGTCTGCTTGTCGTTTTCGGGGCGGAGCTGAACAAGAGCATAAGGGCGTTTTCCTGTTCGCGGGTCGGTGAAACCCACAGGCTTCATGCAGCCGTAGCGAATGCTGTCTCTGCCGCGTTTTGCGAGGATTTCAACCGGCATACAGCCCTCGTAAACTTTTAAGTCAAAATCGTGCAAAGGTGCGCATTGTGCGTCCACTAACGCATTATAAAACTTATCGTATTCTTGTTCGTTCATCGGGCAATTAAGATAATCCGCGCCGTCTTTACCATAACGATTGCCGAAGAAAGCCGTATTTAAATCTACACTTTCCAAGGTTACAATCGGCGCCGCAGCATCGTAAAAGTGCAAAGGAGAGCCTCCGCCCGCATTGCTTACCGCTTTTTTGATGCTCTCAGCAAATTTATCGCTTGTAAGCGGTCCTGTCGCGATAACTGCGTTTTTGTCGGGAAATTCGGTGACTTCGCCGCTTATTATTTCTATGTTCGGGTTCCTGCGGATTTGGCGGGTGATTTCCCGCGAGAACGCTTTCCTATCGACCGCTAAAGCCCCGCCCGCGCTTACTTTTGCAGTTTCCGCGGCTTCAAGAACAAGCGAGCCGAGCAGCCGCATTTCCGCTTTTAATAACCCCGCCGCACTTGCAATTTCGTTTGACTTAAACGAATTTGAACAGACGAGTTCAGCAAAATCTGCATTACTGTGCGCGGGGGAAAACTTCTGCGGTTTCATCTCGTGCAATCTGACGCAAAAACCTTGCTTTGCGAGAATCCATGCGGCTTCAGCGCCTGCGAGTCCCGCGCCGATTACACTAACTGT
>JAITFV010000182.1 GCA_031281115.1 Oscillospiraceae bacterium
GGGCTTCCACGCCCGACCGAATAAAAAATGCGTACTGGGCGGTCGGGCGCGGAAGCCCGACCCTACAAGGACATAAAAAATGAAAAAGCAGGTGATTTATCATAAACCCTTTTGATTTCATATATCCAATCGTCGGTACGCCGCTCGGTTACGTTATGTGGCTGATATATCTTATAGTTAAAGACTTCGGCTGGGCTGTAATAATATTCACGCTTCTTGTAAAAACGGCGAGTTTCCCGTTGTCGCTGAAACAGCAGAAAAACATGGCTGTGTCGCAGCTTTTCACGCCCCGCGTGCAGGAAATTCAACGCAAATACCGCGGAAATCAAGCAAAAATGCAGGAAGAAATGCAGAAGCTGCAAAAAGAAGGCTACAACCCGATGGGCGGCTGTGGACCGATGATTCTGACAATGATTATCCTTTTCGGCGTTCTTGACGTGGTTTATAAGCCCATGACGCATATGGAGCGCTTCGATAAAGAAATAATAACCGAAGCGGTAAATTTAAGTAAAGAAGCTGAATTCACCTCCATAATTCTTTCAAGCGGGAAAGATTATCAGCTTTTCATGGAGTTTGCCGAAAGCGGCGAAGATTTTAGAACCTTTTTCACCGTAACAGAAGCTGAGGAAGAAAACGCAGGGGACGATACCTCCGGCGAAGCAGATACAGAAGAAGAAATTAATACCCCCGATGTCGTAACCGATGGACTCAGACGGCAAATCGGAGCGGTAGTTTTGACAAATCTCGATTTAATTACAGCGAGAACCTCTAATTTACGTCTTTCTTCCGATGTGACAAATTTGATTTCCCGAGCCAATGGAAGATATGTAGGTTTGCGGCAGGAGCTTATAGCGGTTTCGCAGTTCTCGCGTTCACCCGATGCCTTTGAGCCGCTGAGGACTGTCCCGGCGAGAGCAAGCGGGAATGCGACAGCCTATGAGCGATTATACGAGATTCAGGAAAATATGGTCTTCTTAGGCTTCATTGACCTCGCTCTAACCCCGGACTACAGAGTGTTTAACAGTTTGTGGATTATTGCGTTCCTGTGCTTCGGCTTTTCGGTTGTGCAGGTGCTTGTTCAGCGACGTATACAAAAAGAAACAATGCCGAATATGCCGAACTCCGGCATGATGCGGAACATGATGTTCATAGGTCCGGCGTTCGCGCTTATGATTGTGTTTTTGTTCCCTGCGGGCGCGGGGTTATACTGGGCGATTTCTAACGTGTTTATGATTGCGCAGAGCATAATTATATTCAAATTCTGGCCGCCTGAACAAATGCGGCAGGAAGCCAAGGATAAGGTTCAGGCTTCTCTCGGAAGCGGCGCGGTTACGGCGACAGCCACGGTCGTTGACGTTGATGATGAAGGAAATGAAGTGAAAATCGAAACAAAGATTTCCGACATGAGCAAGCGGGAGCAGGAGGAACACTTCAAGAAAAAGCTTGAAGCGGCGCGCAAGGCAGACCTTGAAAAGTACGGCGATGAATCGGAGCTGACAGT
The DNA here is from genome assembly GCA_031281115.1 of Oscillospiraceae bacterium. Taxonomy (GTDB): domain Bacteria; phylum Bacillota; class Clostridia; order Oscillospirales; family Ruminococcaceae; genus Ruminiclostridium_E. Next base: position 1,502 of record JAITFV010000182.1, read on the forward strand.
TGATAAACCCGATAACGGTGACAATAGATAATTCCGCCAACCTCTCTCATGACAGATTTTCGGAAGTTAGTGGAAATGTCTAATAAAAAAGCAAAGGGAGATATACTCGTTTAAAGTTAAAATTCTATAAATTTTCGTGGCACATTGATGTCGGAAAGGAATTATGAAACAATGAAAATGCAGTTTAAAGGCAAATCTCTTGAAGAAGCAAAAGGACTGGCTTATGAGTTTTTCGCAGGTCACGGCGTTGACGAACTTGATGTTGATTGCAGTGTAATCGAGCAGCCCAAGAAGGGGCTTTTCGGCGGCATTAAAGGCGATTTTATCATCAGTGCGGAAGCTGATGTTAAGGAAGACAGCGCGCCGGCACAAGCGACAGCAGCTTCAGCAAACACCTTGACACAGGCGCCGGCTGATTATACCCGGATTATTGCTTACCTCGAAAAGATTCTCGCAGGGCTTGGCGCGGAAGACTTTGAAATCAAGGTGACTGAAAAAGAGGACAGCACAATCCTCAACATAGTCGGTGATAAGCTCGGAATTGTAATCGGGCGCAGAGGCGAAACCTTGGACAGTCTGCAGTATCTTGCAATTTTATCGAACAACCGCAAGGATAAGGAAGGGCAGTTCAAGCGCATTTCTGTTGATTGTAACGGCTACCGCGAAAAACGCCGCGAAACCCTTGAAACCCTCGCGGCACGTACAGCAAGCAAGGTTTTAAAACAAGGCAGACGCATTACTCTTGAACCCATGAATCCGTATGAGAGGCGTATTATTCACAGCAAAGTCGCGGAAACCGGCGGCGTTTTCTCAAGTTCTGTCGGCGAAGAGCCTTTCCGCAAGGTTGTGATTTCAGCGAATGTCCCGAAACCCAGAAACGACCGCGATAACAGGGAGGACCGCGGCAACAGGGATAACCGCCGCGACAACAGACGCGACAACCGCGACAACCGCGACAGAGACAGGCCGGTAGGACTCGGACGTTCGTATAAGCAGTCCAGCGGCTTCTCGACTTCGTTTGAGCGTGAGTATAAAAGAGATGCCGTGGAAATTTCGCAGGATACCGTGGATTTTGAAAAAAACGCATCTGTAGGAAAAATCGAATTGTAAATTACGGAAGTAGTATAATCGTTTAAATTGAAAACTGTTCCACAGTTTCAATTTAAAAGGGTTTCCGCTGCGTGAGCGCAGCGGGCGCTGTCGCAACAGCGCAAGCCCCTTTAACTTTAAAAAAGCGAAACGCTTTTTAAGTTAAAGGACTATAGTTAAGTTTGAAACAAAATGCAGCTAAAATGGGGAAAACATTGTTTTCATTCCTCATTAGTGAAGAAAGGACTTTGTGAAATTATGATGAAAAAGGTTTTATTGTTATTTGTCGCAATGATATTCGTTTTCTCGTTCGCTTTGCCGGTTGCGGCATCTCTCCCGAATGTAGACTTAGGAAGAGAAATAATGGTAGGCGAAGACGAGGATTCAAGCTTTGACAGCATTATAAGGAGAGCCGGATTGACAATATCGCGGTCACAGTTTGAAATGATAGAAGAGGATATAAGTACACGCATATACACCGGCGAAATGTCGCATACCAGTTTAGCGCGCTTTACTACAGTCTTTGCAGAATTTGTCGATGAAGTCAATGAATTTTCTGCATATGATGACGAAATCAATGTAATTGCCTACCGTAACCGCCCTGAATATGAAAGATTCATGCAAGAATATAACAGATGGGTGGAATCGAGAAAAGAAATTATAGAATCCGGCACAGTAAAAGTTCTTAGGTTTGATATTGAAGAGTTGCAAGTAGAAAACGAAGACGGCTGGGCTGTATTTGAGAATCTTCACGGCGCAAGCTTAAACCTGTTAATCGAAATACCGGGCGAAATGCGGGGAAATTACGACTACTACGTCTTTGGAGCAACCTTTAGTTTTATTCAGGAAAGAATGATTTTCACAGCGGCGAACCAGGGAAACGCACTGCCTGTTGCGGGAAGCCACTATGTTACCGCAACTTTAAGAGGTTTGGGGCAGTTTGTGCTGGTTGCTGTTCCGAATGAAGCCCCCCCTCCCCCCGAGCCTGAACCGCCCGAAACCCCGCTCACCACTGCGGATGCGCTCAACGTTCTCAAGCATGTTGCAGGAGTAGAGGAGCTCACAAGCGAGCAGCGCACAAGATACGGTTTAAGCGGTGTTATTTCAACGGCAGACGCTCTCCGGATACTACGGACAGTTGCGGGGTTATAATATAATGAAAACTAAGAGATTTGTTGCGGTTTTTGCCGCAGTTGCAGTTCTTCTGGCGTTTAACGTCAGCGCGTCATCGGGGGTAACTACCATTAGTTCAAACACAATAAGAAACATAGACGGCTGGGACGTTGAATACTGGCGCGACGGCGGCACGGGAACCATGACATTCAACGGCGACGGCACTTTCTCCTGTACGTGGGACGCGAGACCCGCCAATAATATTCTGTTCCGTGTCGGCAGAAAATTCGGAACGCCGTCAGGCATAACTCAGTCACACACGCAAATCGGTGAAATCTCGCTTACTTTCGATGCCGCGCACGATACAAGCGTAAACTCGCTGCTCTGCGTTTACGGCTGGACTGCCCGTGATACCGTTGAATATTACATCTTTGAAAGCTGGGGTACATATCAGAAAGGCAGACAAAGCCCGCAAGCGCAGTTAATCGGCACATACACTGTAGACGGAGAAGGAACCTACGAGTTCTACGTATCGCACGAGCGGGTGAATCAACCCTCTATCTTCAGCAATTCCGATACTTTCCCGCAGTACTACAGCATCCGCACCGAAAGACGCACCGGCGGCACAGTTTCGGTTTCCGAGCATTTCCGGCAATGGGAACAGCTTGGTTACAGCATGAGCGGCGCGTTGTATGAAGTAGCGATTTGTATTGAAGCGTGGGGAAGTGCGGGCAGCGGCAGGGTGAACAGCTTTTCGCTTACCGTAGACGGTATTACGATTGGAGGAAGCGGAACCGAACCCGCACCACCCGAGCCGATTCCGTCTCCGGCACCTTCAACATTAACCACCGCCGACGCGCTGAATATTCTTCGTCATATTGCCGGAGTGGCACAGCTGACAAGCGAACAGCGCACGAGGTACGGTTTAAGCGGCGAAATCACAACAGCCGATGCGCTCTCAATTCTGCGTATAATTGCAGGGATAAACTAAGGAATTGCCAAGAACTAAACTTGACATCTGACTTGTATTTTTGTTGTCATACTGCGTTAAAATTTTCCGCAAGGCACGAAGCATTACGAAAAATTTTGCCTCGCA
>JAITFV010000194.1 GCA_031281115.1 Oscillospiraceae bacterium
AGCTTGAAATATTCTTCGCCGACAGGCTACCCGATTAAAAATGCGACCGCGAAAAAACGTCGTCGCGCAAGGGCACCCTCGTTCGCTACGCTCACTTCGGCGGCAAGCCGCCCTTGACACGACAACGTTTTTTCGCTATGATGGAAATAGGCAGTTAAGCCGAATATCAACTTAACCGCCTTAACAAAATTGATTTGCTGTATGCCATGAAAAAGAGTTTACACAGAGTATGGGATATTACCAAAAATGAAGATGCAAAAAGGGCTTAAATTCAAATAAGCCCTTATCCGTTACTCTCCGATTGTTTGTTTCAGCGCCTTCAAAAATTCTTTTCTCGCCTCCGCCCCAAAATTTCTTATTTCTGCCAAGTTTCTCGTATTATCGTTTTTATCGATGAAATCTCTTAAGACAACAACCCCTGCTGACCTGCCGAGCGCATTTACAACCCGCGCAGCTATTTTACTATTGTAAAAATTTAGGTCGGCTATTTTCGTGTTATATAACTCCTGCGGGATATCGACATCCATAATTTTAAGCGGCGACAGCGGCGTTTTTGCTTTTTTATGTACCACATGATTCTGCACTTTTTTCTCAAGGCGGCGCATAATCACAAAAACGTCTCTCTTTGCATAACCCATCTCATTAAGAGTTGTGTTCAAATGCTTGAATATTACATCTTTTTGAGAATTTATCATTTCCATATTCCGATACACCTTACCTTATAATGAATAATATTAGTGCTATCACCCATGCACACGACATTTTCACTTGTCTTTTTGCCGCCGCGCTGCGCTGATGTTTAAGCAAAAACGCCTTATTTGACGACAAAAAATCTGCGTAAAATATGTCTGCTGTTATACTCGATTAACCTATAAATTCTATAAATTTTAAAGTTAAAGAACTATAAGCGCAAGAGTAATAAAATCAAATAAACTTGTTTATTTGATTTTAGGGGTGGTATAGTCCTTTAACTTAAAAAGCGTTTCGCTTTTTAAGTTAAAGGGGCTTGCGCTGTTGCGACAGCGCCTGCTGCGAAAGTATAATTTAATTATATACGGTCACGCCGTAAATGTCAACCCCGAATATTGCACGGCAATAAATCAATATAAAAGGAGCGGAAATCCGCTCCTTATACTAAAATCCAATAAACCGGTTTATTGGATGGCGCTGCTGCGACAGCGCGGAACCCTGTTATCCATTTCTTAAATAGACCGCCCGACTTAGTTGGCGGAGTAATAATTCTGTATGATTTCCTCGACTGCTTCAAGCGGAAGAAATGCTCCTAAGCTGCACAAAAACCCGTCACGCTCCCATATAACATGAAAATCCTCCATGTTATTGAAAATAGAAAATGTAATGCTGTTCGCTGAGAGTTCCTTTACATATCCCTCGTCTTCCTTTTCTATGTAGAACATCGGTTGGTTTTGAATTATTAGTGTCAAGAGATTCTCGTTTTCGTCTATGAAGTGAATTTCAAACTTCCTATCGTCAAATACTTTAAGATAATAAGCGGTATCAAACTCATAATTATCTATCAAATACGGCGAAACGCAGTTAAGCCAGACCTCATCTATTTCCTCTATCCTCTCGAACTCAAGGAACACAACTTCGTCCTCGCCATCATCGGTGATGGGTGGCAAGTCGAACGAACCATCATCTTTACTTTCCGAAGTTGTTATCTCAACAGATTCCTTGAAAAGCCAGTTATAAATATATCCGAATAGGTCAAAACCGAGTGCCATTGCTACGATTTGTGCAAAGAATGCCAGAGCCGTTGTAATTACAAGAGCTGCAGCTACCCGGTGAATTGCCTTAAATGCAGAATTTTTCCGAATCTGCCGTTTTTTCTGTTCGAGTTTCTTTGCAATTACCTCAAAAGAAGGCTTTTGAATATCTCTGCTGTATTTTTCGTGTTGATTCAAGCCCTTTGTACAGAATACAAGGACATCTGCGTTCGGCTCATCAAGATTCATCTCGCAACCGAACAGCTTTTCATATTCGTTTATGCTCATTAAATCCGCTTCAAGCGTATTGTCAAAAAACATTTCGCGGATTTCTTGTGCGCTGTAGCCTTCGTATTTGGTCTGCATTGATAATCACCTCCTCTTCTCGGGCTTCATACCCTATATCATTTTAAAAGCGAAAAACTCACGGTTTTTCTAAAATATTTTTGATTTTTTCTTTTAACCGAGAAATTCTTACCTCTGCGGAATGCTTCTTAATCCCGATTATAGCTGCGATTTCCTCGATTGAACGCCGCTCTGTGAATTTCAGTTTAAACAGCTTATAATCTGTTCCTTTGAGTTTATCTTTCAGTTCTTTTAATAAATCCTCGTATTGTTCCCTGTTTTCGATTTCGTCAGCGGTGCTTTCCTGCTCTATAAAATCAATATCCGCTTTGGCAAACCTCGCACTCTCAAGAATCCGCTTGTTTATATAGCGTTTGGCTATATTCTTGGCAGTAAGGTTCAACCAGCCGTGTACGTTGGGGTGCTTTTCGAGATTTTTGCTCTGCATCGCAATCATATACACTTCGCTTATACAATCTTTAAGGTCAAAATCATTGATTTTAGGAGCAATATAAATTATTGTATTCCGGACTATGTCGTAATACTCCGGTTCATCATAAATCTTTTTGATAAATTCCATCCGAAAAGCACCTCCTTTCTTGCACAACTGTAGAGCGGGTAAGGCGCAAACCTTACCCGCTCCCGAAAAGTGCTTGTATTAAACTTTTATATTTGCAATTATGATAAGTTCATGAAACTGGATTCACGGGTTGTTGTGCCGTGACCGCTTATTCTTATATGTATAACTATTTTATATGTGCCTGCGGGTGTTGAACGGCTTGTGATGGGAGTTATGCTTGCCACGTCCGTGAACGTCTGAGAAAACCCTACAATATATCCGCTATGGTTATGTAATTCTACTGTTACCGTGCCGGAAAATCTGGCGGTAAGCGTAATACTTGCACCATATGAAGTTCTTGATAATATAGGAGACCAGCTTCTGAGTACATCAGAAGCAAACGGAGTTATTAAACCACTGCTCGCCTCAATAATAACTTCTTCCTGTACCTGCGCTGATACCGGAACCGCAGCCGCTGCGCCGCAAACCATCATAACTAATGCCAAAACTACCGATA
>JAITFV010000239.1 GCA_031281115.1 Oscillospiraceae bacterium
TCCACAGTTTCAATTTAAACGGGTTTCCGCTGCGTGAGCGCAGCGGGCGCTGTCGCAACAGCGCAAGCCCCTTTAACTTAAAAAGCGAAACGCTTTTTAAGTTAAAGGACTATAACAGCGCCCGCAGCGTACCGAAAAACAAACAACAAGGAAAAAAGAGGAAGGAATGGTCATAAATATGAGAAAATTATTGTCAGTTCTGCTGATAACAGCAATGCTGTCTGCAATCCCTGCGGCGGCAGAGACGGCTCCGCCACCGATTAATTATGAAGCTTATGTTTCAACTTATGAGCAGGGCGGCGTAATGGAGGCGCTTCAGGTTTTTCAAGATAGTTTCCCGCTTATTGACGGTATCCGTGCTTATCCGAATGATTATGCCGGTTTTTGGCTTTCAGCAGCAGCTCCGGATTTGCCGTCGCCAAAGCTGCACATCGCGCTGACGTCGGGCATGCCGGAGGTTATAGCGCGGTATAACGAGATTTTCGCCGGCTATGAGGATATCATAGCTTATGTAACCGAGGGGTTTTATTACTCCTATAATGAATTGCTTATACTTTATGACAGGGTGTTTGATATTCTGAGTGAATCCGATTTTCCTTTTATAGGGGGGCATATTTTAGTCGGAGAAAATAAAGTATATTTCGAGTTTTTAGAAACAGACACAGAGGCTGTTAAAGCGTTTTTATCCGAAGCCGCCGCGGATATAATACCCGATAAGGAATTAAACCTTGGTGTATTCTTTCTCAGAGCCGGCGACGGGGTTCATATCGAATATGAACCCATGCCCGAACCGGATATTCCCTCAAGCAATAATTACGATGAAAACGAAAACCCGCAGGCGGGCGTTATACCGGGCTTCGGCGCGGTTCTTATCGCAGGCGGCATATCTATAATTACAAAAATTTCAAGGAAGAAAAAATAATGCAGTTTATTCCAAACGAAGGAAAAAGCCTCATAATAACCACCGGCTTCGGCGAATTTGCACGTTATCCCGTCAAAACCCACGTTATAATGAGAGAAGATGTGCTTGAAGACGTGCTTGACAAGTACGTCCGTGAGCACTTGCAAGACGGAGACACGCTCTTCATCGCGGAGAAAATCGTAGCGATTACGCAGGGGCGCGCATTTCGCTTAGACGAAATAAAAGTCTCGCGCCTGGCGCGCTTATTGTGCAAATTCGTGTACAAACCCGATTACGGCATCGGACTCGGTAGACCCGAAACAATGGAACTCTGCATCCGCGAGGTTGGGCGGGTGAAAGTCCTTTTCGCGGCGCTCTGCTCGGCAATAGGCAAGCTGTTCGGGAAACGCGGGGTTTTTTACAAAATATGCGGCATGAAAGCCCGCGCAATTGACGGGCCCTGCGACTACACGATTCCACCTTATAACAATTACGCCAAAATGGCGCCGGATAAGCCTCACGAGGCGGCAGCGCGGCTTTCGGCGCACATCGGACACGATGTTTTTATTGTTGACGCCAACGATATAGCCTGCACCGTCCTCGGGAAAAGCAAAAAAGACCTGCCGGACGCTTTCGCGGAGCAGGTTTTCAGTGATAACCCGCTCGACCAAAGCGACCAGCAGACGCCGCTGTGTATTGTTAGGAAGAATTAAGGAATTGCCAAGAAATAAAGTTGGCAATCCCTAAGAGAAAAAGGCAAGCCCCGCCTGTGTTTGTCCTATATTTTCCGCTTGCTTGTCCTTGTCAAGAATAGCGAGGAAGATTGTTTTTTCGATATTCCGAAAAAAAGGAAAAATAATACTCTCTAATCTTGACAAACCCCAAAGAATTAATTAATGCTTTTAGTCAGCCCCGCAACATAGCGCAAAATATTCAGCGCATCTACCGTCCCTGTTTCGCCTGTTTTCCCGTTCGCTACGAAAAGCTGGACCGAACTAAGCTCGGTGATACCTGCAATATGCCGTAGAAGCGCCAGTGCGTCACTTGTTTCGACTTCGCCTGTTCCTGTAATGTCGCCGGTTTTGAAAACTAAAGCTAAATAATCCCCTCTTTGTGCGATGTTGAGATTCGCGTTGCCATTCCTGCCAATCGGCGCGCCTGTAACGAATTCAAGCTCGCCTGTTCGCTCGTTATATCTTACAAGCACTGCGTTTTGTCCTGCCTGCGCCGCGCCCGCATTCAGAGTGAATGCGCCGGTTGAAGTCGCTTGAATTTGATGCGCGGGGATATTGATGTTGATTGTGTTTATAATTGTAATCGGCATATTGATGATTATGTTGGTAATGCCTACGGTTTGCCTTACGGATGCGGTTGAGCTTCCGCCGGAACCACCGCCACCGCCGCCACCGCCGGAACTGCCGCTGCTTCCTCCTCCGGGATTACCGCTGTTGCCACCGCTTGAGCCGCCTGTGGTATTACCGCCGGAGGTGTTCTGCCTTGTGAGAGTGACTTCCATAATCGCGCTGTCTTCCATGCCTTCTCTGACTGCGATTGCTTTTATTGTGGTTGTGGCGCTAAGGTTAAACGCGCCGGTGTAACGTGTGCTTGCTCTTGTGGGCGTTGAACCGTCGAGCGTATAGAAAATCGTCGTGCCTAAAGTCGGGCTTGCAAGCGTGACGCTGCGGGTCCCGGCAAATGTACCGCCGAGCGGCGTAGAGAAAGGCGCAGCGGTTTGCAGAAACGAGCCGTTCTCGTTTATTACGCCGATGATTGTACCGATTTGCACAAGTCCACCCGAATCATCGCGCAGAGTCCACGTTCCCGTGCCGCTGAAAGTGATTCTCGTCAGCGCAGTAGCAGATTTTATATCCAATCCCGCGAATACTATTTTACCGTTTTCGGGGTTATGAACGAGTAACGCGCCGCCGGGAGAAGTAACGCTTGCCACCGTGAGCCCCTCGCTGAACTCCAATACAAACACACCGTCATAATCGGCGGTTTGATTTACGACAAGCTCGGCTAATGTGCCGTTAATTAAAACTCTGAATTTGCCCAAATCGGCGCCGTCATCGTTATTTCCCCCAATCGTTCCGGTTAGCGGGACGGTGTTTTCAAACGAACCGCTCGTAGGTCTTAGCGTCCAAGTTCCCGAGCCGTTGAAGGTAATTCTCATCATGGGATTACTTGCGTTATGAGCTGAAATCGCAAATGCTATAACGCCGTTATTGGGGTTATAAGCCACTATCATACCCGGAATCCAAACATGAGCTACCGTGAGCCCTTCGCTGAGTTCAAGAATAAATGTACCGTCAAAGTTGCCGCCTTTATCAACGATGAAATCGACTACGTTGCCGTTGGTTTGGGCGGTTAAATCTTCGTTTTCGATTCTTTCAAGCTCAACGAAAGTATCGTTCAAATTATCCCAAAGGTCGGTTATGACATTGCTCGCGGTGCTTGTATTTGCGACCGCGGCATTATACGCAGCGGTGAATGCAACCCATGTTTCGGCAGTGAAAATCGGGTCGCCTTTTGCGTTCAAAACATTATCCCTGTCATAAACGGGTTTAACCGCAGCTAAAAGCGCGTTTAAATCTGCTTGCGCTTTCTTGTGCAAACTCTCAAAAGCTACAGTAAGAGAATTATGCGCAGCGACGATTTCCTGCGAAGTGGCTGCATTGTTAAGCAGAGTATTTCTCGCTGATTCCATAGCGTTATTAAAATTTGTAATCCCCTTGGTGCCGTAAGTCAGAAGTTCTGTTTCAAGGAATTCTTCCGAAAAGCCGTCAACAAGCTCCTGCAGGTCGGCGCGGGTTAGTGCCGCGATAGTTCCGTCGATTGAAGTATTGCTACCGGTCAGGGCAAACGTCCCCGAGCCATTGAAAACAATTCTGATTAAAGCGTCACCTGCCTGTAATCCTATACCTGCAAGCGCAATCATGCCGTTATCGGGATTATAAACAACCAACGCACCGCCCGGTGACTGAACTCTGTCAACTGTCAGCCCCTCGCAGTGGTCTAATACTAATAACCAGCCATAATCGCCGTCTGCGTCAATAATAAGTTCGTTGCCTATAATTGTTCCGCCGATTTCCGTAAGGGTTGTGTCAACAAAATGAGCTTCGCCAAGACCTACTATACGCTGCAACATAATAAGCGAATCGATAGTGGTAATTTCACCATCGCCGTTCATGTCATATCTTGCTTCTTGTTCAATTGTTAATTGAATGATTCCGGCTACGTGCCTTAAAACAAAAACCGCGTCCATTACGGAGAGCGGAGGCCCGCTTGCTTCAACTACATTGAATATAGGGACTACCGTTACAAACCACGAGCGCATGTCTATAATGTTCCCTATATCTTCATAAGCTGTTTTTGCACCTGCGGGAACATTTACGGCGATTTCGGGTCTTGTACCGCTACCGCCGCCACCACCACCGCTGCTGCCGCTTAAAAGAACCGGCGGGTTTGACGACAGGAATGTAAGTGCAGAAAGTGCAGTTGTACCTTGAAAAGCGCCATGATGTATTCCCGTAATGCTTGCGGGAATTGTGATTGATGCAATGTTTGTTTTGTTTCTAAATGAGTTCCCGCCTAAACTCGTAACCGCATTGCCATTGATAGCAGACGGAATTATAACATTACTCGCAGTTCCGGTGTATTCGAGAATCGTTACGCCTGTGCCGTCGTTCAGGAAAATCCAGCTACCGCTGACTTCTTCGTGACCATCGCCGGCACTTGCTCCGGTGTAACTTGCAATCATTATTTCTGTGCCGTCAACTTCACACTCCCGGTCACCCGCTGTCAGCACTGCTGCAACTGCCGTCACCGGCAGCATCGTAATTACCATCGCAAACGCGATAAATGCTGATAGAATCTTTCTTTGTTTCATGGATTCGCCCTCCTGTGTTGCCTATATTTTTCCTGTCGTTTCCATTATAGCATAAATCAACACCAAATGCAAGTTAATATTTACGAATGCACCGCATTACAACCCGATTGAATTGTCCGAAATATTCGGAGTGCCTGTTGACTGCATACTCGGAATCAAGGTTTCACCAAGCATTGATGTAAAAGGGCTTGATGACGAAGAAATCGCAATTTTTACATTTTATATTTTCCACTATAATATCAACTCCTTTTAATGATATTATAACATAAATCTATCTATTTGTCAACGTTATCAATTTCCGTGGTTTTTTTCGTCAACCCTTGACAATCCCTGCAAAACACGCTACAATTAAGCTATAATCGTTTAAATTGAAAACTGTTCCACAGTTTCAATTTAAACGGGTTTCCGCTGCGTGAGCGCAGCGGGCGCTGTCGCAACAGCGCAAGCCCCTTTAACTTAAAAAGCGAAACG
>JAITFV010000247.1 GCA_031281115.1 Oscillospiraceae bacterium
ACTGTTCCACAGTTTCAATTTAAACGGGTTTCCGCTGCGTGAGCGCAGCGGGCGCTATCGCAACAGCGCAAGCCCCTTTAACTTAAAAAGCGAAACGCTTTTTAAGTTAAAGGACTATACTACGTAAAGAATAAAACATATACTTAAAAGGAGAATTAACAATGCAAAAGAAAAAAGCGGTGTTTACATTTATTCTGATGGCGGCGTTCGCGCTGTCTTTGAGCATGAGCTTCACTGCGGCAGCCCGGGAATGGGATTTAACGCTCCCTTCCCTGAAAGAAGCTTTTGAGGAGTATTTCCCGATTGGTAACATCCTTGAACCCGGCGAAGCCGCTGACGGGCGAACAGCCGAAATGTTCATACATCATTATAATTTTGTCACAGCAGAGAATGCCATGAAGCCGGCAAATATAGCAAGAACCCCCGGCGACTGGGACTTCTCTTTCCACCGGTTGGATTTTTTAGTTGACTGGGCGCTCGAAAATGACATAAACGTCGTTGGACACACGTTAGTTTGGCATTCGCAGTCTGCCGATTGGCTGACAAAAAATATCGACGGAACCCCGCTCACCCGCGCCGAAGCCCGCGACAATATGGAGAGATATATAAATACAGTAGCGGGGCATTTCGCGGGGAGAATATACTCATGGGATGTTGTGAATGAAGCATTTTTGACTTCGGTCGGCAGCCTGCCGATTACTCCTGCCGATGAGGGTTGGTGGAGGCATATGCTGAGGACGGAAAGAGGCGGTAATGAGGCCTCGCCTTGGTTTGCGGCTTATGCGAACGGCATTGATGAAGCGGCTGGCGAGCACCCCTCCGACTATATTTATGATGCCTTTGTTTTTGCGCGGCTTGCCGACCCGAACGCGATTCTTTATTACAACGACTTCAATGAAACGAGTGCGGGGAAACGCGAAGCAATGGCACAAATGACGGAAGAACTCAATGCGAGATGGCTCAGCGACCCGCGCAACGACGACCCGGGGCGTCTGCTCGTTGAAGGGATTGGTATGCAGGCGCACTACTGGACATCTGACCTTAGCCCTGTCAGCGTTGAACTCACAATCATGCGCTTCGCCGAAACGGGTGCGAGGGTAAGCATTACCGAACTTGATATACCGATGGGGAGATTCGGCGCCTTTGAAGAAGCTACAGAAGAAAATCTTCGCAAGCAAGCGAATTTATACCGGGATTTATTTGATGTTTTCATCAGACACGCCGACAGCATAGAGCGTGTTACGTTTTGGGGTAAAGCAGACCATCAGAGCTGGAGACATCAGGGAAGCCCGCTGTTGTTTGACTCGAATTTTCAAGTCAAGGACTCATTCCATCAAATCGTAGCACTTGCACAGTGGCTGTCACCATCCGATGCAGTTTCCGATAATGAACCCGAATATAACGAACCCGATGAGGAAGGTGAAGAGATTGCCCCCCCCGAATTAGAAATAATTCCCGAGAACGACTCCGGGATTCCGTGGGTAATTATTGCAATCGCGGCGGGTGTTCTTATGTTAATCATAGGCATAATATTAATAAATGTAAAGAAAGTGTAATCCTTAAACTTAAAACTTATATAATTTTAAATTCTACGCTGTCAATATAAGCAACGCTTGAATTATAGCTTTCTTTTTCAACGGAAATCGTGATTTTTTTTACAAACCGCCGTAAAAATATCATTTTTTCCGTATCGGTTAAATGCTCCCAGCTCTGATGAATATTTGTGATTATATCTTCGGGCAGCAGTTCGGGAGTAGTAGCGGTTTCTGACAACTCGGTTTTCTTCTGCTGTATTTCATTCTCTAACGCATCAGATTTTTCATTGAAATAGCTAATCATACGTTTATATTCATCAAATTCAAGAATTCCGTCCATATACTGCTCCATGACATGATTTTTGCGATTTTGCATGGATTGTAGTTTTTTCTCAAAGGCGACAATAATTTTTAATAATTTCTCCCCGCCATTATCAACAGGTTCTATGTCTACGGATTCGGTTATGTCGCTAATATTATCAATGTAATCTAAAAAAGCATGCTCGACTTTTGAATGGGTTACGCAATAACTTTCGCATTTCTCAATCTCGCTACTGCTCATTGCACGGCATTTATAAGCCGTAGTATACGTTTCAGCGTTTTTACCGGATTTATAGTTGTGGGTGGTGATTTTAGCACCACAACGACCGCAAACCATAACACCGCAAAAATAACTTTGCTCTTTTGGGTGCTTTGTTCTTGAAATGTGAGGAATATTTTTCAATCGCTCCTGTGCAAACTGAAACAGTTCATCAGATATAATCGGCTCGTGGAGTCCGTTCGCTTCAAAATATCTATGCTCGTCTTTCGTAGCATAACGGACTTTTCCGATATATGTCGGGTTCATCAACATACTTCGTATAGTAGACGAAGCCCACATTCTCGCACCCTTTTTTGTCGGGATTTTCCGTTCGTTCAGTTCCCTTGCTATTTTGTTCATTGAATAATTTTGATTGACGTACATTGAGAACATCTCTTTTACGATTTCGGACTCGCAGGGGTTAATGGTGGGGATTTTTTGTCCGTTGGGTCTGTCGTAACCGTAACTTATACATATACACGCTAATGTGTACCCCTCACGAACTTTTCGCTCACAACCTACTTTGATGCGTTCGATAATGTTCTCGCGCTCAAATTCGGCAAAAATTCCTATAATTTTCAAGAACATTCTACCGCTCGCCGTCTGCGTATCAATAGATTCCGTCAAGCTGTTAAAAGAGCAGTTATGAGTATTAAACAACTCCACCAATTCAAGAAGATTTTTAGTGTTTCTTGTCAGTCGGTCAACCTTAAACACTAAAACATTGTTGACCTTTCCGCACTCGACATCAGCCATTAAACGATTGATAGCAGGGCGGTCAATGATGTTCTTACCGCTTATCCCCTCATCAGCGTAAATGTCGTATATATCCCACTCTTTAATTAAAGCATACGACTTTAATTTATCCGTTTGCCCCCGTACGGAGTAGCCCTCTTGTGCCTGTTCTTCTGTGCTGACTCGGACATAGATTCCTGTACTTAATTTTTTTGCAGTACCTTTCATTCTTTATTGCTCCTATCTGTTTTTTGTTCAGATAGTGAGTTTATTTTTTCTTGTTTAATTCTCGGGATGGAAGTTTTTAGAAAGAATTTCAACATCTGTTTTTGTAGCTCTTGGGGTAATGTAATCTTTTCTTTCATATCCGATTATATTAGACTTGGATGTGCAATATTCCGACAAAAAAACAAGCATAGCCGAAAAACGCTGTATTCAAGCGCCTTTCGGCTATTTGGTTTTTTACAATAACTGCCTTGGAAGCGCTTTACAAAATCGGCAAAGGTTTAGACAGCGAGATTGATTTTTTAATTGTTTCCGATGCCTCACCCCCGCTTAACTACCAAAACCGCAAGGGTAGCATGTCTTTCACGAACATGAAACGGCTGCTTGATATTGCAATGTATCAGGTCGGCGCGCTGCGGCGGCGGGATTTTTCCACCCGCGTTGTTGCTAAGGGTGACGGTTTGTATGTCAGAATCGGCGATTGTAATTACCCGACGACCCTGCTCGCGCCGACAGCGGCGAATTTCGACATGCTTTTGAAGCGGGGGGTTGAAAGCGCTGAAAACAGCGCCATCAAGCGGTAGTTGTCTACTTTTCTTTTTCATTAAGTTCTATTGCGCCGATATCGGTGCAATCGCACACCGGAACCACGGGAATTACTGATGTTTCAAGGATTCGCCGCGGTTTGAGATGCATTAACAGCCAGCCCAGCGTACCCATCACAAGCGCGTAAAACAGATAAGGCGCGCAGTTATTCATATAAGCACCTATGATTTGGTGCGCATCGCCGCGGAATGTCAAGCCGCCGTTTCTCAGAACTCCTGCTACATAATTATTGTATTCAATGAAATTCCAAAAAAAGAATATCAGGAACCATGCCGTTATAATAAAAAGAATTATGCTCAAATAAGACACTCTTCTCATAAAAAACTCCTTTTTCTTTTATTTTTCTTACAATTCGGCTTTTTATTCGTTAAACCATAATTTACAATAAGCATAAAATGTTAAAAATGAGGTAATTCTATGATACACATTAACTCAAGCGGCGTAAAAATCGCCGTCAACGAATACAACCGCGAGTGCAGTCAAAGGTGCGGCGTGGACACGGTTCTTCTCCTGCACGGCTGGCCCCTGTCGCATTTAATCTTCGAGTATCAGATTAATCTGCTCGTCGAGCTCGGTTATCACGTGGTCGGCGTTGATTTCCGCGGTTTCGGAGCAAGCGATTCGCCCGCTTTCGGCTATGATTATAACCAAATGGCGTATGATGTTCACAATGTTATCAAAGCTCTCGGGCTTTCCAAAATCGCGCTCGCTGGATTCTCGATGGGCGGTGCCGTAGCTCTGCGTTATATGCGGCTTTTTAAAGGTCTCAGAGTAAAAAAGCTAATACTGCTCGCAGCAGCAGCACCGCGTTTTACTAAAAGCGAAACCTTCCCCTACGGCATTGACGGGCGCGATGTTGATGCAATGATTGAAAAGGCGAACAATGACCGCCCCGAATTATGCAGAAATTTCGTAGATGAGAAGCTTTTCGCGCAGCAGCACAGCCGTTCGGTTAAAAGCTGGTTCACGGGAATCGCGCAGTCAGCTTCGGGAATCGGCACAATAAAAGCCGCCGTGTCCCTCCGCGATGAGGACGGACGCGACGACTTAAAGTGCATAAATGTGCCGGTTTATATAATCCGCGGCGAGAAAGATACCGTTGTACCGGTATCCGTTACTGATTTTCAGCACAGGAACATAAAAGGCTCAACGCTCTTCTCGCTCAAAAATTCCGCGCACGGGATTATATACGATGAGCTTGAAAATTTCAATAATTTCTTCGTAAAATCGCTCGTTAATTAATTTCGCAAGTGGTCTAATCTTTCCGCACCACTGTTATCGTCAACTCGTCGCCGGTGAGCTGTGCCTCCGCTTCATCACACATCATACCTATTAACGTCATCTCACATTTTTCCTCGGAGCTTCCGACAAGTTCCCAGTAACCCTGTTCCATTTCCTTCTGACGCGGAGCACCGAGGAGTTTGCGGAGCATTTTCATGTCTTCATCAGAGATTTTCACCGGGCTTGCTTTTACAACAAACACCGCTGAATCATTGTTTACTTTTATATCAAGGTGATATTCAGCCGCGCCCTGCAAATGGCAGTATGACAGCAAATCGCTCGCTATCTTCATTTTTTTCTCGAATTCAAGTTTCATTATTGTTCTCCCTTGTCCTTCTTGAAAGTAGTAATCAGCGGCAGTAAAAACATTGCCACAAACCCCGCCGCGAAGCCGTTGTTGTAAAGGTTCAGCCCGCTGTTCATTTCACCCACGAACATCACGATATTAACGTGGAGAAACCCCGCGACCGCGCCCCAAGCCCAGCCATAATGCCCTGCAATCGGCGCTAAAGCCGTTGAGAACAATATCGCTGCTACAATCGGAGGTGATACAAAATCCGTCACATTGAAAAAAGCAGAAGTGTACGCAGAAATTATTGCCCCCACCATAACGGGAATCACGTTTTTTAGATGCTTGCCGAAACAGCCGAAGCCGATAATTGTGAAAATCCCCGCAATACTTACACCATTGAGCTGCGCACCAATCCCCAGCGTCACAGTAGTCGCAAATATTCCGAGTACACCCATATTTATATATACGCTGTTTTGATGCAGAAAATAATAGTCGGTAACCAAGCGTCCACTGTGTCCGAATATTTTTTTAAACCCGGCGATATTATTCTTAAAACCTCCCGCAAAGAAGCCAACGCAGAGCATCGCAGCAGAAATCGCGTATAAAAGTACCGCGAGCGGTAAATTATTCCCGCTGCTCCAAATATCGACCGAAGGGATTTCAATTCCGAAACTCCTCAGCGTAGTCGAAAAAATCACTGCGATTAATCCGCCGGCAAAACCCATATTATATAAGTTATAACCGCCGTGAATCCTAACCGTATTCGCGGAGACAGCGGGGAATATAAAACCGATTAAGAAACCGAATAAAATCCCTATGATGATTCCGAAAGGATGCCTCAAAACTCCGGAGAAGCCGAATTCACTGACTACCGGCGTAAGTGTCGCAACGAGAAGCGCAGACAGCGAGTAATTAATAAAAGGCTCCCTCTTATATTTCGCAAAAAGCCAAACGCCGAAAGTAAGCGGAAGCATATTAAATATATTTTTTCCGAAAAAAGCGAACCCCTCTGTCAGCCACAGTGCCATAATCGATGCGCCGTTGGGTTTTGCTCCCGAAAACATAAGCGTAAACACGCTCATAAAGCCCACAAGCGCAACATTAAGCAACGCCGCGCCAATCCCACCGACCGCTATGTAGTCGGTGACAAGGATTGAACGCGCAGTAATAATTCTGATAAAGCCGTCAAAGATTTCTGCCGGCTCGTCTAACACGAACGCAGCTATAATAAAACCGAAATTTACACCGAGCATAATAATATACGGTAAATACAGGTGCGCGTGAAGGCGAGATTTTCCCTCCAACTAAATTCCCCCAAATTTTATATGTTACAGGACAGGTCTATTCATTAAGCAGCGTATTCAAGACTTTCTTGCACAGCTTTGCAGCGCTTTCGTATTCCATCGCGCCTGTTTCGCTTATAATTTCGGAAATCGTTTCCTTATACTCATCCCCGAATGAGGATTCTTTTAAAACCGCCATGCGTTTATCAATGGAAACACAGTCACCGATTGAATAATCAAACGATAAATCCTGCATTAACCCGGCTAATTTCGCGAGCCCGCCGGCAGTTTCCCTGCTTTCGGCGGTTTCTGTGTCGCTCTGCTGCGGAAGCGCAAGCAAAACCCTTTGCGACAGCCATTTTAAGTGTTCGCAGAATCTGTCATTCAGGTCACGGCAGAACTCCTCATTCGCCGCGCCTGCCTCTTTTTCAAGCTTTGCCGCCATATCTCCGCACGCTTTCGCGCCGATGTTGTAAAGCAGGCTCTTCGCGCCGTTCACGACTATGATATAATTTACGAAATCGCCGTCCTTAAGGTATCCGTTGAGGCTTTCTGCGTAATCGTCAGCCTGCATCGTAAATCTGCGCAGCAAGCCCATGAAGATTTCAATGCTGCCGTCCACGTTTTTAAGTGCTGCATTGCAGTTAATTTCAGTAATTTCAATAAGCTCAACCGGAAGCCCGCTGAAAATTTCATTATTCTCGTCTTTGTTGAATTGCCCGAGCGCCGAAGTGATTTTATCGTGCGGAAGCCAGCGGATTAAAATATTATTAAGCGTATTGTGGTCAACCGGCTTCGGTATGTAATCGCTCAAGCCTTTAAAAATAAGCATATCCCGCGCGCCGTGTACTACATTTGAGGTCATCGCGACGATTGGCAAAGTCCTGCATTTCCCGCCGAGTTCACGGATTCTCTGCGTTGTTTCTATGCCGTCCATTCCGGGCAGAAACTGGTCCATGAACACAAGGTCGTAGTTCTTTTCTTTAACCATACTGAGCGCCTTGTAGCCGTCTTTCGCTACGTCCGGGCGAATATCGTGCGCCGCTAAAATGTCAAGGGCGACAGTGACGTTAATAGTGTTATCCTCAACAATTAAAATCTTCGCATTTTTAGCGTAAATCTTTTCTTTTAATTTGGTATCTTCCACTAAGCTTTCGTCGCCTTCCATCAGCGGGAAAAAAAGTTTAACCTCGGTACCTTTACCCTCGGCACTGATGAATTCGATTACTCCTTTTTGCATATCCATGAGCTTCTTGCAGATTGCCATACCGAGTCCGGTGCCTTTCAATCCGCGCTTGCGCCCGAGTTCGGGATTCATGAACGCATCGAACACGAGCCGGATTTCATCTTTGCTCATACCCATTCCCGTATCGGTCACGGTGAACAGAAGCATTTTTCTGTCGTCTTTCGCCGTTATTTTAATATCCAGCTTAACGCTTCCCTCGCGGGTATATTTTACCGCGTTGCTGAGGATATTGGCAATCACCTGCTTCATCCTTACTTCGTCGCTGTAAATAACCTCGGGGAGCCCCTCTTCCGTAACGCTTTCAAAGCTCAATTCTTTGAGCTGCGCTGAATATTTCGCAGCTGAGCAAATATTTTCAATGAACAATTTAAGGTTGAAATGTGATGGTATGAGTTCTAATTTTCCCGCTTCAATCCTCGAAAAATCCATAATATCATTTATTAAGTTTAAAATCATATTCGAGGTTTCTTTTATGTTGTAAAAATAATCTCTTTGGGTTTCG
>JAITFV010000267.1 GCA_031281115.1 Oscillospiraceae bacterium
GCAACAGCGCAAGCCCCTTTAACTTAAAAAGCGAAACGCTTTTTAAGTTAAAGGACTATAATAAAGGCGAGAAGGATTAATTCCCTCTCGCCTTTTGATTCTGCGCTTGTGTATTCTGCTTTTCACTATTGCTCATGTTTGCATGATTCGGAGCGTTGCTGCGGTTTTCTGCATTGTTATTGCTGTTTTTGTTGTTTTTGTTGCCGCCTTTGTTTTTCTTAGCCATGGTTTTCTCCTTTCAAACGACCGTAAAAAAGAATAAGAGCAGGCAATTCCTGCCTGCTCTTATTCTTGCCGCTATTTACATAATTATACGTTAGAAAAGAAATACATACGCAATCGCCAGCATAAGCGGCAGGTCTGCGCTCTCCATGAACAAAAGTATGAGAAGAACTGCAAGCAGCATTAAATCCCTGTCGCTGAGAATGGCATCCACACTTAGTTTTTTTTGAAGTCTTTCCATGAAAAGCCACCCGGAACGCCGCTTTCTCCCCCGGTAGAAAAACCTCTGCCGGTATCGGGGTTATTGCAATTTGTAGAACGCGGCTTCGCGCTGCAGCTCCGCTTGTTGTGCTCGTTTGCGAGTTTATTGAAGTCATGCAGGTTCTGCCTGCCGCGGCTTTCGCAGCGTTTGCGCGGAGGGGGGCGGTCAGGTCTGCCGCTGCAGGTATCCTCGCAGCTCTTGAAGCTGCGGAAAGGATACTCGGCGTCCTCTGCTTCCTCTTCCTCGTAAATATCTTCGATTTCCTCGTCGGGGAAGTTGATTTCTTCCGCTTCAGGCTCTACTTCAGGTTCTTCAATAATTACCGGCGCTTTTTCCGCAGCTTTTTCTATGACTACAGGCTTTTCCACAATTTTTTCTACGATAACAGGCTTCTCTATAATCTTCTCGACGACTACAGGCTTTTCTATAACCTTCTCTACAACTACGGGCTTTTCTATAATTTTCTCGACCGGTTCTTCAACCGGCACTTCTGCAATCTTCTCGGCGGCTGCCGGTTCAGGCGCACGTTTCGCCATATCCATAGCCATCTTCATATAATCCGATTGCTTTTTTTCAAGCTCGGACGGGTGAATATTTTCTCGCTTCCATTCCATTTTAAGTAACCTCCGAATATGTAATTTTTATGGCAATTCCATTAGACCTGTCCTAAAACCCGTTCGTGGCGAAGTTTTAGGCAAATTTCCCGCCTTGTTGCAAAACTTCGCCTCGCAAGCCGCGGAACCCTGTTATCCATTTATTAAAACATTTTATCAAACAAACCGCTTTCCCGCAAAAACGGCAGCAGCGCCGTAATTTTCACTATTTTGATTGCGGTGTCTATTTTATCTTTGTTTTCCTCACGCAGATGCGGTTTCAAGGCGCGCAAAAGCTCGGTGTTTTTATCGGGGCTGTTGTAACGTGAAAAAACCTCGCCCGCTTTCATCAGCATATCGAAGTCGATGTTCTCGAAGAAGCTGCTGAAGTCACCGGAGGCGCCGGAGGCGGAATCGGACGTGCCGTATTCAGCCGAGGAAACATTTTCTTCGCCGCCCTCATTATTCAGCGCCGACAGAAGCGACTGCAACATATCCGACATATTATTTTGTGCCATGTTGCCTCACCTCGCTATTTTTTCATCTGCCGCATCATTGCCGCCGCCTGCGGGTTGCCCATAATTTTTTCCATGGCTGTGCCGTTTTCCAAGATGGATTTCATTTTCTGCTTGTCTGCCGGCTTCATGTTGGCGAGAACGCTGTTCATGTCCCCTTTTTCGAGTGCATTCATTAGGTTTTCGGGCTTCATGCCGAGCTTTGCGCTTGCTGTTTTTACCAATTTTTCAATGCCGTTCATAATATTTTCCTCCTTACAGTTTATTAAAATAATAACAAAAATATGTATTTATAAAGTTTTAATATAAAATAGATTGACTTTTAAGAATAATTTGGTTATAATATTAATTACAGATAGAATTCGATTCGGGGAAAGGGATGATTCAAGAAATGAAAATTACGGTAGTAGCGGATTCACACAAGAACTTCGAAGCATTGAAGAACGTAGCGGAAGCAAATACGGACTCGGATTTGTTCATTCACTTAGGTGACGGGCAGTATGAGCTTATTGACGTTGCGAACCTCTACCCGAACATGAAATTCGTTTTTATCAAGGGCAACGTTGACTTCGGGAGCATAAAGGAAGAGCGCGTCATAACCATGGGCGAGCATAAGTTTTTTTGCGCTCACGGGCATACGCTTGATGTTCATGACGGGTTGGATTCACTTTTGGATAAGGCGATTTTCTTCGAGTGCAAAATCGCACTCTACGCTCATACGCATATTTATAAAACAGATTTCATCGACGGCGTTTATGTAATGAACCCGGGCAGCATATCCGAGCCGAGAGGGAAAAATCCGCCTACATACGGAATTATCGAAACCGCCGATGACGCAACAATAAAAATGAAAATCGTTGAAATATAGGCAATTGACAGCAATTGCTCATTGTAAATTGTATATTATCAATTATCATATTATGCAAGGGGGATTAAATCCGTGAAAGATGTAATGATAAACGATATACTTGATGAATCGCGGGAACTCGGCTGTTCTGACTTGCATTTTACTGCCGGCTTGCCGCCGATGGTGCGTCTGCACGGCAGAATCCAGAAGCTGCCCGGCTATCCCGACTGCACAGAACCAATCATAGTCAACGTAATCAATCAAATTACGACATTAAAACACAAACAAGTCATTCAGCGCGGCGACGACGCTGACTTTTCCTATGTAAGCTCGGCGGGACACAGGCACAGAGTAAACGTTTACCGTCAGCGCGGCTATCACGCGATTGCGTTCAGGCTGCTCCGCAATGACATTCCGACGCTTGCGGATTTAATGCTTCCGCCGCTCCTTGCGGAATTTTCGCTCCGTCCGAGAGGACTTATACTTGTAACGGGCCCCACCGGCTCGGGTAAGTCAACAACACTCGCGGCGATGATTGACCATATAAACAGACACAAAAACTGCCACATCATCACGATTGAAGACCCTATAGAATATTTACATACACACAAGCAGTCCATGATAAACCAGCGCGAAGTCAACGTTGACGTAAACAGTTTCGCGCTCGCGCTGAGGGCTGCGCTCCGTGAAGACCCCGACGTCATACTCGTAGGAGAGATGCGTGACTTTGAAACTATAGCCGCTGCTGTAACCGCAGCGGAAACAGGACACCTTGTTCTGTCCACGCTGCACACCACCGGAGCTTCCGAGACGCTCGACAGAATTATTGACACATACCCGCCTCACGCGCAGGGGCAGTGCCGCTCGCAGCTCGCGAACAACGTTGTCGGCATTGTTTCACAGACGCTTGTCCCCACTGCTGACGGCAAAGGGCGCGTTGCGGCTATGGAGCTGCTGAACTCCACGGACGCAATCGCGGCACTCATCCGCGAGGGCAAAACTTATCAGGTTCCGAGCTCAATAGCGACAGGGCGCGCTAAGGGAATGTTCACGCTTGACCAAGACCTCGCAAGGCTTACCGCACAGGGCAGAATTACGAGAGAGGAAGCGCTGACACGCTGCCAGGAACCGAACGAATTCATCAGGTATCTTGACGCGGCGCATCTGAACCTCAGGACGAGCCAGCCTACGCAGGTAAGCGCAAAAGCAGGCGCACGCAGAGCCATCGACGACCCGTTAATCAATTAGGAATTGCCAAGAAATAAACTTAACAATTCCTTTAGGATGGATTATAACTTTAACAGGTGAATTTTCTCTTAACAGCAAATCAATTTAAAACTGATTTACTGTTAAGAGATTTTTACATTTTTCGTAAATTCCTTCGTCGTTTTGCACAAATATTTTTCATATCGTAATTTTTATATTGACAAAAAGACTATTTGCATATATAATATAGAAAGGTATATTTATTATTAAACGTAACACTATATGTTGTTGTGTCAGCTGAGAATCTGCCGACTGTATATGCTTGTTTTGGGAGGGCATAAATTATGTTCATAAAAAATTTACAAAGGCTGCGCGCAAAACCCGGCTTTACATTAGTGGAGCTTGTGGCGGTTATTGCCATAATAGGAATTCTTGCGACTGTTACCATCCCTGTGTCTGTGTCGCTTGTCCGGCGCGGGCAGCAAACGAACCGCACGAACATAGCGCGGAACATATATGTTCTTGTGCAGAATCATCTCACCAAAAGCGCAGCGGAAAGAACACTCAAAACGACCTTCACCGGTTATAACTTTGAGTTGAATGCGAACGGTTTCGTGACCGATGACTTCTGCCCTATAGTGCTTGCTCAGAACAGCGTGTTCCAGCAGCTTGGAACAATGGGCGGCGAGTTTCCGGCGGAAGAAATTCTGCTCAACAACGAGGATAATATCCGCTTTATAAGCAAGCCCCGGGGCTATGTACCGGGAGCAGGCACCCCCGAACAAGACGTCTTTTTCTTCATGCTGGAAAGTTTAATCCTTGACGGTGATATTCTGCAGGAAGCCATCCTCATGGAGTACAACGCCAGAACAGGCAATGTTTTGTCAATTTTCTACGGCAATGCGCTGCAGGATGAGTTTACATACATGGCTGCTGATTTAGAAAATGACAGCAATATAACCGGTCCCCGCGGCGAAGAATACCACATCATCGCCATTGAGCGCAGACAGGGTTTCTTCGGCGTGAGAGAAACCGGTGTTCCCCCGCTCGTTATCGGAACAAGCCGCGACATAGCGAACGTTTATGACGGCGCAGAGCGCGGATTAGAGGCTCGTTCTCCTTTCGGAGGCAGCGAAATACGCAATAAGGTGAATGTGCTTTACACCGAGTTTATATTAGAAGGAACAGGTCCCGGAGCAATAGACGGCTACTCTTTTGAGTTAGTGTGCGCCAGAACCGATGTTTCTATTGTCCCCCCCGCTTCGGGCGCCTCTGTCGCAACCAACTTTTACAGCGCCGTTTCTTCGGGTTCGGGGAACATGATTTACCATGATGTCAACCGTCCTGTCGCCTGCGTTGAAGTGCAGTGCAATGACCCTCTTACCGATGCGTGTACAACCGTGTGTCAGGGCTTCGTCAGATATGTTTGGGTCTTAGATTACTTCGGTGAAGATGAACTTGAAATGGGCAACGACATCAGCAGAAGCGTTTTCCCTTCGGACGTAACACCGACTAACGTCAGAGCCCGCGCTACGAGAGCCGACGGCGTTGCCGCAACTTCTCTCACTGTCGCGAATACTCTTTTCGCACGTGAGCTGACGTCCGGCAATTTTGAAATAACAACAGCAAGACACTTGAATAACGTGCGTCACGCAATGCTGCAACCCTGCGTGTGCGAAACGGCATGTGCTGATGCGCCTTTGTGCAATAACAAAAATTTCAGGCAAACAGTCGATATAAATATGGCACGTCCTGAAAATAAAATCAGCAGCTTTGAACCCCTCGGCGTTCTGAGAGGTTCATACCGCGCTCTGTCTGTAGTGGGCGAAAGCAGCAACAGCACACAGCTGTATGCAATCACAAACCTCAATATATCCGGAGGTGAAAATACAGGTCTGTTCAACGAGGTAAAAGGCACCGTAGACGGTCTTATTCTAAGGAATGCCGCTATATCGGGCGCGAGCGGAGGCGCTGTCGCCGGCACGAATTCAGGCTGGATTAACAGAGTTGTAATAACAGAATCAACAATCGATATGAGCAGCGGCGCATATGCCGGAGGAATCGCCGGTATTAATGCTGCAGGTGCGCTAATCCGTGACAGCTTAGTCAGAGGTACAAACATTTCCGGCGGCGCATTCACGGGCGGAATCGCCGGCGGAAACTACGGAATCAGCGCAATCGGCGCAGATTATGGCGTCAAAAGAAGCGCCGTAGAGGATTCGTTTATTTCCGGCGGGTCTGATATAGGCGGAATCGTCGGTTTTAACCGGGGAGACATTGCAGACGTTTACTTCCTGTCAACATCGCGCACGACAGATTTTCCTCAGCCGATACAATCGAACGGCGGAGGCATCGCGGGACGCAACTACACCGACCCTGACAATCCCTCCGGTAACGGAGATATTTCTCGTGCGCTATTCATCGCGCCCGCTCCGAGCATACCCTGCCCCGCAAATGCTGAAATAAGTGCCTGCAACGCAGCAAACTGCAACACGCATATTTTCCCGATTACCCGTGAAGGCGATGTACGCCGCGACCCCTCCCACCCGGTAAACAGCTTTTATCTCGCGGGCCGTAATTATTCAATCGGGTTTTATACTGATGGCGAGAATTATAACTCGTCCATAACATCAGAGTTTACTGTAGGACACGTCAACCCGGATATCAACAGCCTGTCAACCGACTTTTTAAATAAAGTATGGATTGATTTCGCTGCTGGCGAAAAATTTACAAACTGGAAAGAAGGGCCCGGTACCCCGGAGTACCCCTATCCCGTTCTGCGGGTTTTGTCTGACCTTTTGCCTGACCCCGAGAGCTGGCCTGCCGCCGGCGGCAGAAGAGAAATTTCGAGAGAACCCTTAGGCGCGCCCCTTTCTAACAGTATGTTTAACCTAAACTTTATAAACGGCGACTTTAACGCGCCGAAGCAAAACCCAATCACCGGTATCCCGCTCACAGGCGCAAATCATTTCAACAACGAGGGCGTAGCCACCGATTCAACTAATACATGGCGCACGGGAGCCGCCAACGGTCACATTGCCGGCAATAATAACTCTTTCTGGGTTTATTACAATCCCGATTTCGTGCAAGGGTGGAATATAAGGCCGGTAGACTTGAATAACTACGGACGCTGGCGCTTCGACAATGCCTCATTTACAGGCACAGCCGGGCATGCCACCTCATACAGCAACAGCGCTAACCCTGCGGGCTGGCGTAATGAAGGTTTCGGAAACTTTTGGATTTGGAACGCATTCGAGTATCAAAGACCGATTAATAACGGCAACGCCGGGCGGGCGCGCAGGGGCTACGACGGCTCCATGACGAGAGCGTATGCGGAACTTAACCCCGATATACAATCAACATTATATCAAATCTGCCAAACGGAAGACCACCCTTTCTTCAGCAGAGGGCAGCAGTTCTACTATTCTTTCCACCACATCACAAGAACCGATGCAGCCACAATTCAAACGGACACCATGAGCTTCTATCTGACGAACATTGAAGAGAACGTGCTTCAGCCGCTCCCTTATAGTTCCGACAGAAGGTATCACGCCGGCTTTACAGGGCTTACGCAAATCAGACCCTGTGTTTCGCCGCGCTCGCAGCCGCCCAACAATACAGACCCGAATAACAGCAGCTCGCTTTGGTATAACCCTGTAGCGGGGCAAACGGTTAATTACGGGCGTAACTTTGCGGAAAACATCGTAGCAAATTCATGGCGCGGTTATAACCAAAGCCTCAGAGCATACTGGGACCAAAACGGAACCAACGCTCACAGTCTCCCGAATCACTGGGATTATGAAAGCCCGTCGCCGTTCTTGGGAGCCGACTGGGGGCAGGACGTTTATGTTTATGACTTATGGGTTGGAGACTCGGGAATCGCCGAATCAAATAACGAGTTCAACAGACTTAATACTGTCGAATTGTTTAATGCAACATCGGCAACCGGAACCCCTGTTGCTACGTGGTCAGTCAATCCTTCCCCCGACACGCGGGGACCCGGCGTAACTGCAATCGGCGCAGGGAATAACGTGCTGCGCTTAGAAGTCGGTACTATGCTGAACAGCGTGTCCGGCTCCGGCAACCTTACTCTCAGGATAAATTACCTCACCGGGCAAAACGCAGGCAGTGCAAGACGGATGGTAGCCTGGACGAACTTATCGGCTGACGGTTTAGATGCCCCGCAGCGTTCACTTGTAAACGACTTCGCTTTTGCAAACGATAGCCGGCGTACCGGCAACCGGGTAATACGCTCAGCCAACTTCGCTGCTACTGCTACTTCCACAACTATTTCCATCCCGAGAAATTTACTTATCAGCGGCTCTAACCGCGCAACTCATATCTATCTCATTCTCACTACACAAGGCAGCGGCACAAACGCAGATACCCTCTTTGAAAATCAAAGAGGCGGGATTCCCAATCCTTCCGCAACCAACACGCGTTCAGGACACGGCATAACTTTCTGGTCGAATTATAACCTTAATTTTTCTACACGCGGATACGGAAACATTATTGATATAGCAAATCTAATCGGCAATGAGCGCTTAGGCTTGCCGAGCAGCGCGACTTCCGATGACAGAAAAGATGCATTAGAGCGCAGAATTTTCAGCTACTGGGATGTTTCATACGGCTGGAAGCAGTATTACGGACACTATACGGTCCCCAACGGACAGGTATGGACGGAGTTCGCTTTCCAGTCTAACTCAGGCTCGGCGCAGGTAGGTAACTATTTGGCGGGTGTTGGATTTAACAACGCGCCCGCGCACCTTTCAATAGAAACCGCTTTCGTGCGGCAGGATACGGGATTGCCGGTAGCTTTCGTTGAACCCGGTGATATTTTAAGAATTGAGCATTTAGTCCAAAACTTAGGTACGGTTCCCGCAGGCACAATCGTAGTTGAAAACCCGATTGCTCCTTTCCATGAACTGATGGACTACATAGGAAATGTCACCGTAACTCATAACGGTTCGTCCGTAGGTGCCATCGTAGATTCCCCAAGCGAAGGAGATGACACACGTACGCTGAGAATCACCCTTCCGAGCGATTTTCAACTTGCTGCGCGCAGCGGCGAAACTATACAAACGTTAAGAATCACGTTTGATGTCCTGGTGCGTGATACGCTCCTCAGCGAAGACGGCACATCGACGTGGCTGTATCTCATCCAAAGCCAGGGTCGGGTAGGGTTCAGTGATGTTTTCAAGGAGTTCGTGGAAGACGCCCCCGACAAATGGAATTATTCGCCTGTCGCCGAGGTCAGTATCAGCCAGGTGCGCCTGTCGAAAGATGTAGTACACAAAGATGTTCCCGGCTCAAGGATTGACGGGCCGTTCACAGTGAACCTTACAATCATAAACGACGGCACCTCCCCGGCACAAGGCATCATCACGGATAGGATTCCGAAAGGCTTCTCGATATCAAATATAAGGATGGGAGGAATGTCAGTTCCTTTCTCACGTTCTGTTTCCGGTTCGGGAGTAAACAGGCAGGAGCAAATCATAATTCCTAATGTAAATCTTGACCCCGGCTCTATGATGATATTTTCTTATGACCTGCGGAACATAGTCGAACCGGATAATGACAGCAGGTTCGGCGTTGAGTTCGCCTCGGAAGCAAGATATGTATACGGAAGCGCGATAGGGCGCGCCAACGCAGGATTCCCGCAGCAGGTTATCGGGCTCACCGTTAAAGCGAACAATTTGACCTTTGACGCAACCGGGACAAACAACGCGCTTAACATAAGGGCTGCGAGCGGTCTTGATGTTCTCGGCGATAACCTTTTAGAAAAAGATAATTACGTTGTTCCCGTCCCCGAGGTGGTTTTGCTTAATTCAAACTCGGCAAGCGACCCTGTAACCTTTAACCAGGACGGATTTATCACGCTTGTCGGACCTAACTACAGAATTGTTCTGATTGGCGAGTCAATCGTTGTTAATGCTTCTGTCAATTTCAGTGCCACAATTCACTACATGCTCGCCTGTACCGCGACAAAGACCAACGAGCCGGGCATTGCCTTAAACTCCGAGGTCAGAACAATTACAATTAACTATGTTCATTAGTAGGGAACGCATTTATCCGTTCCCTACTTGGGTGGAATCGGGGATGCCGCGCTGTCGCAACAGCGCAATCCCTGTTTCTAAACAAACTTTGTTTGTTTAGAAACAGTATTAGAATCTGCGTTTATGCAGTAATCAGAGTTTCCGAGGAAATTCATCTTAACGAGGGAGGCGCGTACTTATGGGCAAAAAAGGCATCAAGAATATTCTGGGCAAAAAAGGCGAAAGCCTGCTGCTCGTGATGATTCTCATGTTCTTCTTCATGGTTATTTGCGTTTCTGTTTCATCGGCTGCCATTTCCGGAATAAGATATTCGGGGATGCAGAGAGACTTTAATCAGGTTACGCTGTTGGAGCGGTCTATACACGATAGTATCATATTCAGCTTGACAGATGAGCCTAATAACCTTAACTCGCTCGGCTGGCAAATTATAAATGATATACGTATTTCAAACGGTTTTGCGGGTCCTTACATTATCAACAACATCGACCCTGACAACCCGGCGATTACAATTCATACCGGAGGCGGTATAAACGCCGCTTTAACTCAAGCTTTGAATAACGGCAGAATTAGGGTTCAGAGCGTTTCGCTCGCCCTCCCGGAGCAAAGATTAGTTACCCGCCCCGCCATTCCCGCGCTGTATACAGTGGAAAGTATTCCGACGCTCTGTTTCATCGCAGACTTCTGCACAATTGACGAAGATGAAGAATGCGGAGACGGAGAATCCTTTGTAATTTGTCATTATGAGTGTATATGGGAAGGCATGGAAGCGCATGATTGCGATGTCGATATCTGCCGCAGAACCTGTGATAGTCATCATAATTGTAATATAGACCCTATGGGAGACCCCTGCGGTGACTTTGAGCGCCGCGTACAGCACGAGTGCGCTGCAGATTCGGTTTGCAGAGTCCCCGGTGCGCACGGCGCGATAGAAGAAGGCGAGATGCGTGATAGCACAGTCGAATTAATAACATTCGCTGCCCCGAGAACCCCAAGGTCTTCCACAATCCTCGCAACTTTAGAGGTTGTTGTTGAAATTAATTCAAACGGCACAATATCCACCTCCAAAGCAGTGCTGATATACACAAACGGTGAACTGGATGATTGCATGAGAATAGTGGGTGAATGCGTTCCGCTGCCTCTTCCGGGAGCAGTTCCCCCGGCAAGCCCGGAATGCTGCATGAAAAAAGGCGAGTTTGAAAACATCATGGATTTTGTAGCCGGAATCGGCGGATGGGAGTTTTTGAGTTATGATAACATTTTATCGTAAAGCTTTAAAAAGGCTCACCTCAAACAGAGGCGAGCTCATCGCGGAAACGATTATCAGTTTCATGATTTTGTCGATTCTCGTGACCGCTGTTTTCCTTGTGCTTAGCCGTGCGATGTCGATGACTACCGACTCGGCGAGAAAAGCGAAAATTTCGCAGGAAGGCGAAATGAATCCTGCAATTTTAATGGCGTTTCCTAACAGCGAGCCGGCAAACATCGTATTTAATGTGACCGGTCTGGGTATTGTTACTCATCCAATCATCTTTAATACTTCGCATGCCATTGCCGACGCTGCCTGCATCAAGTGCGCTGACTTTCCGAACTGCCCCGGAGTTCCCTGCCCTGCCCCCGATTGCTGCTGGTGCAATGATGCTGTTGCGTTTGCTCCCTTCTCTGTCCCGTAACAACTCTTTTTTGGAGGTGTAAGCTAAATGAAGAAATTTATAAAACGTATAAAGTCCAACGCCGGCGTATCGCTGACCGAGCTGATTATCGGCATGGCTTTGCTTTCAATTTTTGTGCTTACCATCGGTGCGCTTCTTACGAATGTAACCAGGTTGCAAAACAGGGTAATTGAAATGACCGAGCTGAACGCCTTAATCGATAACATTTCAAATCCTGTTGTAAGGGAAGTGTCGAACGCTACCCATGCAATTGCTTTTTGTACTCTTGAAAGTTGTGATAATACAAGTTGTGCAGGAGATGGCATTAACAGATTCACAGTTGTTATAGGCGGCATCGGCAGCGTTGTGTATTCAATTGACGACGAAGGCGCACTGTTCAGAAGCTGCGACTCCCCTCAGTGCGATATTCTCGACTGCCCCGGGCATCAGGTTCTTCACAAAGATTCCTACAAATTCAGAAGCGTCAATTTCACGTTAGCTCCCGCAACAATAGGCACGGGAACCGCGTATATTTTAACAATCACCCTTACCTGCGACAGAAATAATGACAGTATTTTATCAACGAGAGAATATGCAATCAGACCTTTCGCGCCGAATCTGAGCTAATTTAGCGCAATCCCTAAAATCCAATAGACTTCTTGCGTAACTCTAAAACCTAAAAAAGACTGCGAAAGCAGTCTTTTTTGTATCATATAATCGTTTAAATTGAAAACTGTTCCACAGTTTCAATTTAAACGGGTTTCCGCTGCGCTCACGCAGCGGGCGCTGTCGCAACAGCGCAAGCCCCTTTAACTTAAAAAAGCGTTTCGCTTTT